>JAVKID010000029.1:0-31848 GCA_031459655.1 Candidatus Fervidifonticultor octavus
ATGCCCGGGTCCACCGGGGGCGGGCGGGCCCAGGGTCTCGCCGAGATAGGTGCGGTAGAGTTCCGGGTTCCCGCGCAGCGCCCCGGCCGGGCCGCCGTAGGCGATGCGACCGTCCTTGAGCACGTAGACCCGCTGGCAGAAATTGAGGGCGGCCTGGACGTGTTGTTCCGCCAGCAGGATGGTCACGCCCTCCCGCAGCAGGGTGCCCAGCTGGCGGTAGAGATCCGCCACCAACCGGGGGGCCAGTCCCGTGGAGGGTTCGTCCAGCAGGAGCAGTCTGGGGGCGGCCATGAGCGCCCGGGCGATGGCCAGCATCTGCTGTTCACCGCCGCTCAGCGTCGATGCGCGCTGCTCCTTCCGTTCCGCCAGCCGCGGGAAGAGGGTGTAGACGCGCTGGAGCCCGGACCGGAGGAGGCCCGGCGCGCAGTAGGCTCCGAGTTCCAGGTGCTGGGCGACCGTGAGCTGCGGGAAGAGTTCGCGCTCCGCGGGGACGTACACGACGCCCCGGCGCACCATCTCGTGGGGGGGTTGGCCGCTGAGGAGTTCGCCATCAAACCGGACGGTTCCCCGCCACGGCCGGAGCAGCCCGACGATGGCCCGGAACAGCGTGGTCTTGCCCGCGCCGTTGGAACCGAGCACCGCCGTCGCGCCCGTAGCCGGCACTTCTAGGTGCACATCCCGCACCAGCGGCACGTCGTCGTACCCGGCCCACAGGCCCTGAACGTCCAGCACGCCCTATCCTTCGACCGGCGCGACCTGCTCCAACGGGGCTCCCAGGTAGGCCTCCACGACCGCCGGATCTCGCGCCACGCGTTCGGGGGGGCCGTCGGCGATGACGGCCCCGTAGTTCAGGACGATCACCCGGTCCACCGTTCCCAGCACGGCCTCCATCACATGTTCCACCCAGAGGATGGCCACGCCAAGGCCCGCCCGGATGCGGCGCAGGAGGGCGGTGCCACGCCTGACCTCGACGGGGTTGAGCCCGCTCATGAGTTCGTCCACGAGCATCATGCGGGGCCGTGCGGCCAGGGCCCGGGCCAGGTCCACCAGCCGCCGTTCCTGGGTGTTCAGCCGGGCCACCCGTTCAGACCGCTTCTCCTCCAGTCCGACCACCGCCAGCGCCTCTGCTGCGCTCGCCCGCGCCTCGTTGTGCGTCACCTGCCCGTGGCGGCCGAAGAGCGCCCCCACGAGCACGTTCTCCTCGACGGTGAGGTGGGGGAACAGCCGGGGAATCTGGAGGACGCGCCCGACCCCCCGCCGTGTGACGGCGTGCGGCGGCATGCCGGAAATCGGCTGTTCGTCCAGTTCGACGACGCCCCGGTCGGGGCGCAGGAGCCCGTTGATCACGTTCAGCAGGGTGGTTTTCCCGGCTCCGTTGGGCCCGATCAACCCCACCAGTTCGGCCGCGTGAATCTCCAGCCCCACATCCGACAGGGCCACCATGCCTCCGAACCGCTTGGTGACGTGCCGGCATCGGAGGAGGACCCGTTCACTGTTCAGGGACATAGGGCTCCAGGGGAGGCGTCCGGAACTCCACCTTCTGCACCCAGCCGCACCCCGGGCAAATGCCGCCGGGCGCCTCGCCGCGCTGGAGGCTGAAGAGGAACGGCCGGGCCTCCCGCATCTCGCCCCACTCGGTGTAGGAGAGCGGCCAGCCGTACCCCGGCTGCACGAAGCGACCGCGGCGGATGACATTCGCGATCTGCCGCGGATCCGTGGTGTTCCCCCGCACGGCCGCGTCAGCGACGATCCGCACGGTGACGTAGCCGGAGAAGGCGTTGTCGTCGAAGTAGCGTCGATACGCGCCGTAGAACTTGGCTCCGAGCCGCCGGAAGGTCGGGTGCGAGACGTCCGCGCAGGTGTAGTCGACGTAGCGGCCGAAGGCCGCCTCCCCCGCTCGCTGGACAACCAGTTCCGGCGGGTTGGCCGCCCCGAACATCTGCTGCGTCATCCCCAGCTCCGCCGCCTGGCGCACGAGGACCGCATTTCCCGGCGGATGCCCGCCGACGTCGAGGAACTGCGGGTCGATCGCCTGGACCCGCCGCAGGTAGGGGGTGAAGTCCGACGTCGCCACGGGGGCCACCTCCAACTGCAGTCGCATGCCGGGGATGGTGGCCACGAAGCGCCTGAGCCACTCCATGTACGAATGGCCCCAGCCGTAGTCGGCGATGACGGCGCCGATCCGGGTATACTTCGCGTAGCGCATGAGCGCGGCGGACGCCTGCACGTACATGGGGGACGAGACCAGACAGGTGCGGAACGTGTATCGGGTGGTGCGCTGGAGGATGGTGTGCGCGCCCGCCCGGTTGAGGAAGACGGGTACGCGCAACAGTTCCGCTTCCCGAGAGAGCGCCAGCCCCACGTCACTGCCGAGGATGCCTCCCACCGCGGCCACCCCTTCGCGTTCCACCAATGCCCGGAACGCGCTGATCGCCTCCGCCGGGTTGTTGCGGTCGTCCCGCTCGAGGAGTTCCACCGGCCTCCCCAGAACCCCCCCGGCCGCGTTCAGTTCCTCGACGGCCATCCGCATCCCGTCCCGCACGTTGACCCCCCAGAACGTGAAGGGGCCGCTCAGAGAACTCAGCATGGCGACCCGGAGCGGCCTCGCCTGACCTCCCGCGGGAGCGAGGGCCAGGGCGATCAGGCCGAAGACCACCGCCGCAACGATCACCGCGCGACGCTGCACAGCCACCACCTCCTCTGCTGGCATCTTGGCAACGAGATCCGGGGACCGGCCGGAGGTCGGCCTCAGCGAGCCTGGCGGGGTGGTCGAATGCGGGCGTGGGGCAGCCGGCGCATACCGCGCGGCTGGCTGCCGGGACGAACTCCCCTTACGGTACCCCCCCAGGCGGACGCAGGGTCTGGCGGCCGGGCCGCCGTGGCCCGCTGCCGCAGGACCGGTCCCGCGGGCCGCGACGACCGCTGGAGTCCCGATCATGCCCCATGCTATCCTCAGCAGACGAGGTTTGTCAACGTGATTGTACACAATCATGCGCACGCCGAGGCGGCGGCCACGCGGCGCGGACGAAACAGGCGACGCCGCGGGCGCGGCCCATCCTCTCCCAGAAGACCGCGGAGGTTCTCAGGCGTGCGGACGTGGTTCACGGCGAGTAGGCCGAAAAGTCGAGGCTTGGGGTCGAGGCCTCTGAGCCAGGGCTACCCTCGACCGCGTAGATCCACCTGTACCACTCATCACCTGGCGCGTGTTTGCCGTCGCACGCCAGGTGCTTCTCAGGAGGATGCCCTGCCCTGGGCCTCAGGGCGCGCCCGGTACCGCTCCCATCGGGCCCGAATCGCCTTCCGGCGATCTCGCGCCGGCGTCGGGAGGCCTGGCGGCACCCGCGGTTCCAGTACAGCGCGCTGCTGGCAAACTCCCGGTAGTTTGCCAGCGTGTGCACGTCGACCTCGGTGCCGACCTGGTCGATGGGCAGCTTGAAGCGAAGGGAGAGGTCCAGCATCTTGAGCTGCGGTATGACCAGCAGCAGGAGGACCCAAAGGAGGGCGGGGAGGATGAGCACCGCCACCGCGGCGGCCGTGCGGCGGGACATCAGGTCTCCCCTTCCGGAAGCACGTACGCCTCCTCCGCCGCGAACGTGACGACGACCGGGTCTCCCACCGACGGCAGGACCGTGGTCCCGATGTTGGGGATCGTCACCGCGACGTGGCGACCGGTGCCGAGCCGCACGCGCATCCGGACCATCGGTCCTTCGTAGAAGATCTCCTCCAGCGCCCCGGCCAGCGCATTCGGCTGATGCCCCGGGGCGCCGCCGCCGACGGCGCACTGCAGCTTCTCAGGACGGACGAAGACCAGGCTCCGCCCTCCGGCCGGGAGGCGCAGGGGATTCTGGCAGACCATCCGTCCCTCGGGGGCATCCACCGCCGCTCGTCCGTCATCCGCCGACGCTATCCGGCCGGGGATCGCGTTGTTCTCGCCGACGAAGTAGGCGACGAAACGCGTGCGGGGGCGCTCGTAGATCTCCGAAGGTGTCCCGATCTGCTCGATGCGACCCCGACTCATCACCGCTACCCGGTCCGACATGGCCAGCGCCTCGCCCTGGTCGTGGGTGATGTAGATGAAGGTGGTGCCCACGCGGTGTTGGATCGCCTTGAGCTCTTCCTTCATGTGTTCGCGCAGCTTGAGATCCAGCGCGCCCAGCGGTTCGTCCAGCAGCAGGACCGTGGGCTCGATGATCAGCGACCGCGCGATAGCCACCCGCTGCTTCTCGCCTCCGGAGAGCTGGTCGATCCGTTTGCGGCCGTACCCGGGCAGGTTGATGAGCTCGAGCTGCGCCGCCACGCGCCGGGCGACCTCGCGCTCGGAAACCCCCCCGCATCCGCAGGCCGAAGGCGATGTTATCGAAGACGTTCATCAGCGGGAAGAGCGCCAGGTGCTGGAAGATCAGGCTGGTGGGCCGACGGTTGGGGGGTACGCCCTGCACGGCCCGGCCCGCGATCAGAATCTGTCCCTCGTCGGGATCGATGAACCCAGCGATCATGCGCAGGATGGTGGTCTTGCCGCATCCGCTGGGACCCAGGACAGAGAAGAACTCGCCCCGGCGCACGGCCAGGGACACGCCCATCACCGCGGTCAGGTCTCCGTACCGCTTTGTGACGTCGATCAGCTCGACGTCGACCGCGTCGTGGCGGGGCTCACGCACCGGGCATCGGAAGGGGACTCAGGGAGGGCAGGCCTGCCCTCCCTGGGTCCGCGCTGGTGCACTGTCGCTTGAGTCCCATCCGGGGAGACCCTCGCGGTCGTTGCTACCGCCGTCGGACTCACGCGGCGGTACGCTAGGCCGCCTTCAGGCGGTCCACATACTTGGCGAACATGTCGAGCCACCAGGTATGCTCGATGCCGTACCACCAGAGGTTCTTGATATCCTCGGGCGAGAACGACTCCTCGTACTGCTTCTTGATGGCGGAGTCGAGGTGCTCGGCCGCGCCTGCGACAGCGGTGAAGTAGGCGCTCTCCTTGGTGAACAGCGCCGCGTTGCTGGGCTCGTACATGAAGTTCATCCACGCGTAGGCTGCCTCGAGGTTCTTGGCACCCTTGGGGAGGGCGAAGCCATCCATCCAGGTCATGGCTCCCTCCTTGGGCGCGACGAACTTGATGGGATGGCCCGCGCGGTCCAGCTTCCAGCCGGTCCCGTCCCAGGTCTCGGCGATCCAGACCTCCTCTGTGCTGAGGAGCTTCTCGATCTCCGCCGCCGTGCTCCAGTAGGTCTTGACGTTCTTCTTCTTGCTGATCAGGAAGGCCAGGATCTTGTCGAGGATCGGCTTTGCCTTGGCCTCGCTGACGTAGATGTCCCGCATGCGGTTGCCCAGCCCCATCCACAGGCCGGTGGAGACAAAGACGTGGAAGGTAGCCCTGTAGGTCACGCGGCCTGCGAACTCGTCCTGGTGGATGGCGCCGAAGGACGTGGGACGCCGGGCGATCTTCTTGGTGTTGTAGGAGATCCCCTCCGTCCCCCAGTCGAAAGGCAGCCCGTAGCGCCTGCCCTTGGACATGCCGCCGAGCTCCTCGGACGCCTTGACCATGCTGGGAATCAGGTTCTTGAAGTTGGGGATCTTCCTCTCGTCGAGGGGCTGGTAGAGGCCGAAGTCGAGCGCCGCCGGGATGAGGGTGACAGAGGGTTGCACCAGGTCGAAACCAGTTGCCTTGGTGGCCTTGAGCTTGCTGATCAGCTCACCGTTGCTGGCATAGTAGGTGACCTTGACCTTGATGCCCGTCTCCTTCTCGAACTTCTGCACGAGAGGAGCCGGGGCAGGGGGCGTGACGCCTGGTGTGCGGAGGAACGCCTCGACGGCCTCTCTGAGGAGGTGAGCATGGGCTTTTTCGGCCGATTCTGCACAGGCGAAACGGCTGAAACCCGCGTCCTGACTGGGTTGGCGGGCCCGGAGGGAATCGAACCCCCGACCAGAGGCTTAGGAGTCCCCTGCTCTATCCACTGAGCTACGGGCCCGCGCTGGAACCTGCGCCCTCACACGGATTCTAGCACACGGAGGGCCGCCGCTCCCGCCGTCGACGACCGTGTGGACGGGTTCGGGTCAGCCACCATCCAACATCCGGTTCCGATGGACTCCCCATCGATTCCCCGCGGTCCTTCCCCAGACGCGCCCTACTTCCGGAAATCCTTCTCCGTCTCGGGCGGGGCGGCCCGCACCGGGTGCGAGGTCGTCCCCGCGATGAACCAGACCCGTCCGGTTAGCCGGTGCACCAGGTAGGCGCTCTCGGGGCCGGCGCTGACCAACTGGTAGAACCCGCCGTGGACCACCGTGCTCGCCGCCACCAGGAGGGCGGCAGCCATGACGACGAGGGCGACGCTGAGGCGCATCGAGGAGGCCTCCCGACCACTCTTTGGCCCCAGTATCCCACGCCTCCGCCCACCCGTCACGGCCTATGGGTCGCCGGCGCCGCCGTGCTCCTGCCAGAGCAGCCTGTGCAGTGCGGAGTGGTCCAGCTCCCCGTCGCCCCGCCTGACCAGGGCGTCGTAGCGCGCCGCGGCGCTCTCCAGGTGGGGCAGCCGCAGCCCCAGGCGCGCAGCCAGGGCCAGCGCCAGCCGCAGATCTTTGAGTTGCGTCTTCACCTTCCCGCCGGGGACGTACGCCCGCTCGATCATGCGGGTGCCGTGGATCTGCAGGATCTTGGAGTCGGCGAACCCGCCGCGCAGCGCCTGCTGGACGAGGCGCGGATCGATCCCGGACCGCTCGGCCAGCGTCAGGGCCTCGGCCACGGCCTCGATGGTGAGCCCGACGATCAACTGGTTGATGACCTTGACGGTGTGCCCGGCGCCCGGGCCGCCCACGCGGACGACGTTGCCGCCCAGCGCGTCGAGGACGGGCCTGGCGCGGGCGAAATCCTCCGGGGTGCCGCCGGCCATGATGGCCAGCGATCCGGCCGCGGCGCCCTCCGGACCGCCGGAGACCGGCGCATCCACCCAGCCGATGCCCCTGGCGGCGAGCCGGCGCGCGTGGGCTTCCGAACGCGAGGGGTCCGACGAGCCCATGTCCACCACCAGGTGGCCGGGCCGTAGCGACGGGTCCAGGCGGCTGAGTACCGCGTCCACCGCGTCCGAGTCGGCGAGCATCAGCAGCAGGACCTCCGCGCGGGCGGCTTCCTCCAGCGATGATGCGAGGGGGATCCCCTCAACCAGATCGGCCGGCAGCGGCGAGCGGTTCCACCCCCGCACGTCGAAGCCGCGGGCGATCAGGGTGCGGGCCATGGGACGGCCCATGATGCCCAGTCCGAAGACGCTGACCGACGTGGCCATGGCGCTACGTGCCCTCCCGGACGTCGCGGCGGGGACGGGTTGCCTACCCCGAGAGGATCTTGCCGAGCCGGCGGTTGATGGCGTGCAGCGTGGCCCGCGCGGCGGCCGAACCGGGATCGGCATCGGCGACCGCACTCCCCGTATGGCGCTCCGGGGAGAGCCCCGGCTTTGCCAGCAGCACGGTGACGGTGACCAGCGTCTCAGCAGACGTCCGGACGAGGTAGAGGTCATCCACCGCCGCCATCCATCCACCGCGCATCGCCTGATTCACCGCGCGCAGCGTCGCCTCGGCCACCGACCGGAGCGGCACGGTGCCCAGATTGGGCCCGCGCGCCTCCCCCAGGTAGCGCGCGTCGCCCAGCCCGAGTTCCACCACCGCGGTGGCTTCCGGGCCCTCGGCGGTGAGGCTGACGCGGCGCAGCTGCAGCCTGGATTGTGCCGCCGGGCGCAGCTCGGCCAGGTAGGGAAGGCTCCTGGCCTTCTCGATTTTGGCCTCGGTGGACTGCAGGCTGGCCATGGTGATCAGGTCGTCCACCGTGGCGGCGAAGTGAATGTCGTGGCGCTCGGTGGTGCGCTTGCCCCCGGCAATGCCCATCGAGGCGCTCAGGATGAACTCGTCCGTCGCGCCGTCCGGGCGGGCCTCGGCGACGGCCCTGGCCGCCTGCCGGCCCAGGTCCTCGGCGTCCGCCCGCGGCCGCGTCGTCAGGATGACGAACTCGTCGCCGCCGTAGCGGCAGAGCAGGTCCTTCGACCGGTCGATCGTCCGCCCCAGCGCCTGGGCAGCGGCCCGGATGTACTGATCGCCGACCACGTGTCCGAGCCGCTTGTTCACCAGGCCGAAGTTGTCCAGGTCCAGGAAGATGATGGCGATTTCATGGCCCTGCTTGAGCAGCTCCACCGCGCGCTCGCGCAGGGTGACGACCCAGGGGAGATCCGTCAGCGGATCGACCGGGCGGCCCAGGGCGCGGAGGATGTCCTCGCGGCTGATGAGCCCGACGAGCCGGTCCTGCTCGACCACCGGGAGCTGGGCCAGCCGCCGTTCCTCCATCAGCGCATACGCGGTGGTGATGAGCATCTCAGGGGCGGCGGTGACAAGGTCCCTCGGCATGACCTCGCTGACGGGCCGGTAGGGGAGGGCCCGCAGCAGATCGCGCATGGTGATCAGGCCGACGAGCCGGAGATCCTCGATGACCGGGAGCACGCTGACCTCCCGGTCGAGCATCAACGCAATGGCCTCGGCCACCGTCCTGCCCGCGCCGATGGTGACCACGTCGCGGGTCATCACCTGCTCGACTGTTTTCATCCGGCTCCCGGCGGCGGTGCGGTCGGAGGGTGATTAGTCGGCGGGGAATTACTTTCCTGCAGCCTCCTCACAGCAGGGCGAGGCTGGCGAACGACACGATCCCGCCCGCGGGATCCTCGGCGGTGCCGTACCGCAGGAGCCGCCCGCGCACCGGCTCGAGGACACGCAGGGCGATGTAGACCGCCGACAGCGCGTCGATCCGCTGGGGGTTGCCGCCGAGCGTGACCCGCCTCCAGAAGGCCTCGGCGTCCCCCAGGACGATGGCTTCCAGCACCTCGCGGTCGCGGGCGGAGGTCCGCGCGGCCAGCGCCGGCGAGGGCGGCTCGGAGTCGCCGAAGCGGGCTCCGACGTGGCTGAAGTCCACGCCGACGACCACCGCGATCTCGCCGGCGCGGGCGGACACCGCGTCTTGGAGGGCGGCGATGACGCGTTCGACGGCGTCGACCCGTCGGGGCGACTCCCCGGGCGGCACCCACCGCTCCAGGGCGGAGACCAGGATCGGGACGATCGAGGCGGGACGGTCCCCCCCGATGGCCTGCAGGAAGAGGACCTGGAACTCCAGCGAGTGTTCGGTCCGGTGGACGATCTCGTGGGCCGAGAGGTCGCCGAGCCGGTCCTGGAGCATCTGGACCGCCTCCCGGTCCACTGGAACCGTGCCCAGGGGCGTCGCAAACGGCTTGGCGGTCAGGACGATCGGGACCGGAGGTGCGCCGTGGGCGACGCCCAGGAGCAGGCAGGTCCGGGGGGGCCGGCGGGCCAGGGCGGCGTACGCCCATCCGTAGCACCACCCGCCGCGGGCCAGGTCGATGTGCGGCGCGATGATGCCGCGGGGCTCCAGGTCCGCCAGTTCGTCCTGCGCCACAGCCTCCAGGTGACCCGTGAGCATCCGGCGGAGCGCCTGAGGATCTGCGGGATAGGCGGTCCCGGCGTGGAACGGCGCCCGGACCGCCGCCGCGCGAAACGTCGCCTCGATGGCCTCGCGGCGCGCGCGCAGGGTGTCGCTCTCCAGCAGCCCGTGGCGGTCGAGTTCCTCGATGATGCGCTGGAGGTCCCAGGAGAACAGCAGCGTGCCGCCCGACCGACGTGCGTACTCCGCCTGGACGTCCAGGACGTCACGTTCCCCGTCCAGGAGGATCGCCACAAAGAAGGTCTGGGGCGACAGGAGGACCGGCTTCTCGGCCACACCTTCCGGATCGCGGACGGCGACGAGGTCGCGGCCATTCAGGCGCACGGGGTAGGCGTCCAGGTTGGGACGCAGTCTCGGCAGGCTCACGAACCGGGTTCTCCCTCGCGGTTCTATGGTACTGCCTACCGGAAGAAATTGAAGAGGTACTCGTGGCAGTAGTCGCAGAGGGCCTGGAGGTGAGGAGCCGTCCGGTACCGCAGCGGCTTCACGACCACGCGGTACCCTGTGGGGCGCGGTAGGTCGGCGAGGATCGCCCGGAGGCGGGCGGGAAGCCTGCGAGGGTGGAGCAGATCGTCCCTACGTCCCGTCCGGCGGGTCCAGGTCTTTGGCGAGGTCCCCTGGGGGCGCGGGGGCGTGGCTCGCGGTGAAGGTCAGGGCCCTGGCCAGGTAGTCGGCAGCCTCTTCCCGCTGGCCGGTCTCTTTGAGCAGCAGCCCCAACTCCGCTGAAGCAGATGCGGCTTCCGGGGTCATGTTCAGGCGGGTGAGGGTGGCCACGGCCTCCCGGAGCAGGTCTGCGGCCTGCGCCTGATGACGCTGCGCCCGCAGCGCGCGGGCCAGCGTCACCTGCGCCACGGCCCGCCGAGCCTGGTCGCCCACGGCCTCGGCGTCGGCGACCGCCTGGCGGGCCGCGCCAGCCGCCTCATCCGCCCGGCCCAGGGCGAGGAGGACCTGCGCGAGTTCGTCGAGCGTCGAACTGCGGCCGCGGATGTCGCCTTCGCGCTCCCTGAGCCGGAGGGCCGCATTGAGCACTAAGAGGGCTTCGTCGTAGAGGCCCTGGGCCCGGCGGACAAGCCCGAGGTTGTTGAGGACCCGCCCCATTTCGGCGAGGTCTTCCAGTTCCTCGAATACCCTGTAGGCCTGGCTGAAGACGTCCACCGCCAGGTCGAGGTGCTGCCGCGACCACGCCACCATGCCGAGGCCCGTGAGGGCGCGGCCGCGCATCTTCGCGAGCCCCAGCGATGTGGCCAGTTCCAGCGCCCGCTGATATGAGGCCTGGGCGCCTTCCACCTGGCCGGTCTGCCTCTGAGCCGCGCCCGTGGAGAGCAGAGCCCATACCGCCTCTTCCGAGTTGGCGCTCCGCGTCCGCCGCATGAGCCTGAGGGCCTCGTCCAAAGTCTCGATGGCGGCCTGGAACTCCCCCCGGCGCCCCAGGACGACGCCCTTGAGGGTGAGCGCACGACACAGTGCGCCGTCGAGGCGCAGGCGGCGAGCGAGCGCGACCGCCTCATCGGCCATCCTGGCGGCATCGTGCACGTGGCCCGTGGCCATTGCCACGCGGCTGCGCACCAGCATCGAGCGCACCCGCAACTCCGCCGGCATATCGGGCAGGAGGATTTCTGCCGTCCCCACCAGGTGCAGGGCGTCGGCGCTGTGGCGGGCGGGGTCCATGGTCCAGGCCAGGTGGAGGAGGTTGAGGGCGGTTTCGAGCCGCAGGTCGGTGGGGTCCATGAGCAGGGACGCCAGCGACGTGTGCGTCCGCTTGGCGAGCGCGATGACGGTCTCGACCGAAGGGTACGACCGGGCGCTCTCCAGGAGGCTGATGAAACTTTTGCTGAGGTCCGGCGCGGCCAGTTGCTGCTGGGTGAGTCCGACCCGGGCCCTGGCGGCTTTGAGCCGCCGTCCGAACTGGCGCAGCCACTCGGGTTGCCGCAGGCGAGAAGGTGCGGAGGAGGGTTTAGCCATTGTGGAGGTAATGTACCACAGCCTCCCCGGACAGGCAAGAGAGACAGGAGCCCCCGGTCCGGCGCCTGCGCGGGCCGCCTGGCTTCCCTCCTCAGCACCGAATCACGCGATCACCGGATCAATTGCTCGGTGTCTAGCCTCCGTCCGCGTCGTCGCCACCCGCGACGCGCACCTGCGTGTGCCCGTCGGCCGGGACGAACAGCGGTGACGCAGCGATCAACAGGACAGCGGCGACGGCCGCCGCGACGATACGAAGCGCTCTCTTCATGGCATCCTCCTGTACCACAGGTTTTTTTGGGGGGCTCCAGGCTCGGAGTTCTTCGGTTATAATTGCTATTCCTCTCTTAATTACCTGTAATTGCTGATTTTCCGCCCGCAAAGATGCCAAGAGGCCTTTGCGGTCCTGCCGCCGGTCTTCAGATCAACGATTGCTCGACTGACTCAGGATAGAGGGAAGAGGTCTACAGATAATGAGGATCGGGCATTATCGAACTGGAAGGAACCTCCGATAAAGGCAAACCCGCCGCGAGGCGGGGACGCAAAGCCACAGGACCCCTGGGGGTCGGCTGGGTTGCCGAAGAGGGTTTCGCGGTGGTCGCGAGATCCTCTTGTTTGTTGCGGGGGCGATGCGGACGCGAGATCCTCTCTCGGATCTCGCGTTTGATTTCTTATTTCTTGAAGAAGGGCGGTGCGAGAGGGTGCGAGGCGGATCCGCGGACTCGATGGCGCGGGGGCAGTCCCTGCGGGAACTGGTGCTGGCCTTCGCGCAGGACCTCATTTTTCGCTACCGCCTCGACCCGCCGCGGGGCTTCGAGTACGTCAGCCCGGCCGCGACGGCGATCACCGGCTACACCCCGGAAGAGCACTACGCCGAACCCGACCTGTGGTTCAGGATCGTTGACCCCGACGACCGGCCGGCCCTGGAGCGCCTCTTGCACGCCGCGGAGGAGCCGAGCCGGCCCCTGGTCTTCCGGTGGGTCCGAAAGGACGGGGCGATGGCCTGGACGGAACAGCGCGCCGTGGTCGTCCACGACGAAGCCGGCCGCCCCGTCGCCGTCGAGGGCGTCGTCCACGACATCACCGACCGCAAGCGGGCCGAAGAGGACCGCCTGGCCCGGGAGGCGGCCGAGGCGGCCGATCGCGCCAAGAGCGAATTCCTCGCGCGCATCAGCCACGAACTGCGCACCCCTCTGAACTCCATCCTCGGCTTCGCCCAACTCCTGCAGATGAGCGACCTGCCTCCCGACCATCGAGAGGACGTGGAGCACATCATCGCAGCAGGCCGCCACCTCCTCGACCTCATCGGCGAGGTGCTGGACATCGCGCGGATCGAGGACGGACGCGCGCCGCTGTCCCTGGCGCCGGTCCGGGTGCGCGAGGTGCTGGAGGAGGTCAGCGCGCTGGTCCGCCCCCTGGCCGTCCAGCGGCACATCGCGCTGCAGGCGGTGCTCCCGGCCGGGTGCGGGTACGCGGTCCTGGCCGACCGCCGGCACCTCAAGCAGGTCCTGCTGAACCTCCTCTCCAACGCCGTCAAGTACAACCGCGAAGGCGGCCTGGTGCTGGTGTCCTGCGAGGAGACCCCGGGCGGCCGGCTGCGCGTCAGGGTCCAGGATACCGGCCCGGGTCTCGCCCCAGACAAGGTCGCCCGCCTCTTCACCCCCTTCGAGCGGTTGGGAGCCGAGCGGACGGGGGTTCAGGGCACGGGGCTCGGCCTGGCCCTCTCCAGGCGTCTCGCCGAGGCCATGGGCGGGAAACTGGACGTCCACAGCCAGGTGGGGGTGGGGAGCACCTTCTGGGTCGAGCTCCCGCTGGTGACCGGGCAGAGCGGAGAGACGGCCACGGCGACGCCGACGGCGGAACTGGAAGTTTTCAAGAGAACCCGCTTCGTGCTCTACATCGAGGACGAGCTGTCCCACGTCAAACTCGTCCAACGCCTCCTGGCCTCCCGCCCCGAGGTCAGGCTGCTCCCGGCTGCCGACGGAGGCGTGGGGCTGGAACTGGCGCGCCAGCACCGTCCGCATCTGATCCTGTTGGACCTCTCTCTGGGCGAGATGCCGGGAGAGGACGTGCTCCTCCGGCTTCGGCAGGATCCTGCGACGGCGGCGATCCCGGTCGTCGTCGTCAGCGCCCACGCCGGCCGCGAGCGCATCAACTGGGTCCTGAATGCGGGGGCCCGCGCCGTGCTCACCAAACCGCTGGACGTTCGGCAGGTGCTCGACTTGGTGGACGAGATCCTCCTGCAGCGTGAACCCTGCCATGCCAGAGGAGTCGCCTAAGAACGCCGGGATCCTGCAGGGGACGGCGTCACGGCGATGCCGTCTGAGCCCGTCGGCCTCGTCTGAGGCGGTCATGGGGGAGGGGGCAGACAACGTACATCCGCGCGTCCGTCGGCTGGTCGGGACCACCATGAGGCGGATGTGGATCCTGCTGGAGCGCCTGGGAAACCCCCACCACCGCACGTTCTCCTAGCACGCT
Organism: Candidatus Fervidifonticultor octavus; assembly: GCA_031459655.1. Lineage (GTDB taxonomy): Bacteria > Sysuimicrobiota > Sysuimicrobiia > Sysuimicrobiales > Humicultoraceae > Fervidifonticultor_A > Fervidifonticultor_A octavus_A. Next base: position 13,919 of record JAVKID010000029.1, read on the forward strand.
GGACGCCGGCGGCGTGGAGACCGAGGAGGCAGAGATGGTGATTCCGGTGGTCACCAGACGTCCGAGCCCGAGGCTGCCGCGTCCCGTCGTCCGGGCGCTGGCGGGGAGCGGGGGAACGTCCTGCTGATGGTCCTGGTCTTCCTGATCGCGGCGGGCGTGCTCGCGATGGGGCTGCTCAACAGCGTGATGGGCGAGATCCAGGGCGGCCTGTCGTACCGGTTCGCGGTCCAGGCCCTGGCCGTCGCGGAGGGTGGGGTGCACTACGCGGTTGCGAGGCTCAACGCCCCTGGCGGATCGGCCTACGCCGGTGAGGAGCACCGTCCGCTGGCGCACTCGCTCCACGGGAACGTGGGGGTTTTCGACGTCGCCGTGCGCTGTTCCGACGGCACCGTACCGGGGCCCCCGGACCCCTGCGCCGCCGCCCCGCAACCCAACGTGCGCGTCATCACCTCGACCGGCTACGTCCCGAGCAGGACGGTGGCCCTGGGCCGGAGGACGGTCGTCGTCGTGCTCAGGCAGGCGATGCTGACCTCCCTCGACTTCGCGGTCTGCGGCGCCGACGGGGCGACACTCGACCGCGACACGGCCACGTACGGCAACGTCGGAAGCAATCAGGACATCCAGCTCCTCGGCCCGCCCAAGACGCCGGGGTCGCTCGCCCGCATCCACGCCTACAACGGCCAGGCGGGCGACGCCAAGGCCGGGGGCACCGTGACCTGCTCGGGGTCGTGTGACTCGCCCTACTTCCAGGTGGCGGGCACGGCCACCAGCAACTACCCCGGCAGCCAGGTGTGTCCGGTGCTGCCGGCGTTCACCTGCGCGCCGGCCACCGACGCCTCCGGCGATCGGCTCAACCAGACCAGCCTGACCATCAGCGCGGCCGCAGGGAACACCGTGCTGCGCCACGTCCAGATGGAAGCTGCCTCGACGCTGACGTTTGCCACGACGAGCGCCAACGAGATCCTCACCGTGCAGATGCGCACGCTGAGCGTCGGCCAGTCCGGCCGGGTCCGCGTGACGGGCCCGGGCAAGGTGGTGCTCCACCTGGCCGGCCGGCTGGAGGTCGCGCAGGGCACGCTCTTCGGCGTCGATGCCTCCGACGGCGACATCCCCCCCGGTCGCCTGGTGCTGCAGAGCTGCGCGGCGGACGCGGGCACCGACTACGCCGTGGAGTTCCATCAGACGGGGCGCATCAACGCCATCATCCTCGCGCCCAACGGGCGGGTGCAGCTGGACCAGGCCAGCCTGTCCCACGGGGCGATCCAGGCCCGTACGGTGGAGTTCGACCGGGACACGGAGTTCCGCTACGATGCCAGCGGGTTTGCCATCGGCGGGGGAGCCTTCAATACCCTGGTTTCCTGGCGGGAACGGCCGTGAGGGATGACGCCGCGACGCCTCACGCGCGGATGGGCCACAGGGTGGCTGTTTGCGTCGCGTCGGTCACCACCTCGCAGCCCGCAGGCGTCACGACCACGACATCCTCCAGGTGGAAGCCGACCTCGTGCGGGACGAAGTGGACGGGCTCGATGGCGAACACCATGCCGGGCTCCATAACCACATCCGTCTGGTGGTCGATGAACGGCCCTTCGTGGAGGCCCAGGCCGAGCCCGTGTCCGAGGAAGCGCAGCGGCTGGAGCCGGTGCTCCCGCGCGCGGGCGTCGTAGAGATCGTAGAGGTCCCGCGTCCGGCAGCCCGGCCCGATCCGGCTCAGCACCTCCCGGTGCACCGAGGCGATCGCCCCGTAGATCCGCCGCTGCTCGGAGGTGGGTTCGCCCACCACGGCCGTGCGGGCGCAGTCGGTGCAGTAGCCGCCCACGGTGCCCAGGAAGTCGACGCGGACGATGTCGCCGCGGGCCAGCGGCCGGTCGGTGGGCGGCGCGTTGGGGTGGCTGCTGCGCTCGCCCGCCCCGACTACGACCATCCGGATGTCATCGCCCCCGCGCCGCAAGAACTCCTCCGTCATGGCGACGGCCAGGTCGCGCTCGGTCATCCCGGCGGAGGCGGCGGTGAAGGCCTCGCGCACCGCCTCGTCGGCGATGCGGCCCCCGCGCCGGACGCGCTCCAGCTCGCGGGGGGTCTTGACCCACCGGCTGCGTTTGAACAGCGTCGCGGCGTCGGCGAATGCCGCGCCCGGCAGCAGCCGGATCAGTTCAGCGTAGTCTGCGGCCGCGATGAAGTCCATCTCCAGGCCGATGCGGCCGGTCGCCAGCCCCCGCTCTGCGAGGAGTCGGGCGAGGACCTGCATAGCGGTCTCGGTGTGCTCGTCGTAGGGACGGATCTCGACGCCGGAGGTGTTGGCCTGGAGGAACGACTCCTCGACCGTCACCGCCACGACGGCCGGAGCCTGCTCACAGGGCACCAGGACGGCCACCCGCCGCTCTCGGATCAGCCGGTGGGACGGGACGCCGACGCCCAGGGTGTAGGCGGCGTTGTCCTGCGACATGGCCACGGCGGCGTCGAGGCCGGCTTTGCGCAGGCCCGCGCGCAGCCGCTGCAGGACGGCGGGATCGGGATTCGTCTGCAGGGTCGCCATCAGTGCCCTCCTTCCGGCCAGGGGCCGGTCTCCGCGAGGTGCTCGACCGCCTCGCGGGTGGCCCCGGCGATGCCCAGCCGCTCGGCGTTCAGCCCTGCCTGCACGTAGTTCACGCCGGTCGCAGTCGAGGCCAGGTGGACGAATGCGTCCACCGTGGGGACGGCGACTTGGGCCGCGCGCGCAAACGCCTGCAGCGGGACCAATCCAAAGCCGATGTCTTCCTGGATGTAGCGCCCCTCCAGGTTGGGAGGCGCCTTGATGTAGCGGTTGGGGACGCTGTCCCGGAGCGCCTCGAACACGGAGCCCGCCTCCCAGGCGCGCCGCGACGTATAGCCGGCGCGGTAGAAGAAGTCCAGGAAGGTCGGGGTCTGGATGCCGTAGGCGGCCGCCACGGCCCGGCGCTCGCGGTCGACCGCGTCGATGGCCCGGGCCACCGCCGGCGTCGTCCCTTCGTAATAGTAGAAGAATTGCCCGGCGGTATGCTCGATCCAGCCCGCGTTCAGGAGCATGCCGGGAGGATGGAGCACGGCGTTCAGGTTTGCCAGCGAACTCGCCAGGACGGTTTGGACCGGCTCGACCTGGGGATAGTAGCGGCCGAAGCGGCGGAGGGCGTCCGCCCGATGCCGGGATGGCAGCACCCCCGCGCGGACCGTGCGGGCGGGACCCGTGATGTTCACCTTCGTCGGCGAGGCCATGCGGCAGATGTACGTGAGCGAGTTCAACTCCACGATGGTCACCGGAGGCGCCCCGCGCGCGGCTAGGGTGCGCGCCACGTGCAGGGCGCTGCCGGTATTGCTGGCGTTGAGCACCACGAGCTGGTCGGAAGTCAGGGATCGCGCCAGGGCTTCAGCGTAGTAGGCCTGGCCGGGCGCGGGGACCGTGAGCATGACGACGTCGGCGCCCTCCACCGCCTCGGCGACATCGGTGGTGATCCGCGCCACCGGCACCGTGGCGTCGCCGAGCGCGCCGGTCATCTCCACCGCGCCCAGCCGCAGGAACGGCTCCAGGCGCTCCCGGCTGCGGTTGCACAGCGCGACCCGAAAACCTCGCACGCCCAGGTCGGCGGCCGCCGCCACCCCGCCGTTGCCCGCTCCCAGCACCGCCACGTGAACCTTCGTCGATGTAGTCATGCCCACTCCACCCGATACCGTCGCAGTTTGTCCTCGTCGATGGTAATCCCCAGTCCCGGGCCGTCAGGCACGCGCAGGGCGCCCTGCCGGTACTCGAACGGTTCCGCCACGATGTCGTCGGTGTAGATGCGCCCGGCCACCTCGGTCTGCTCCCGGCCGGCCACCGTGGTCACGGGGATGATGGCCGGCAGCGTGACCGCAGGCGACGCCGCGCCCAGATGGAGGTTGGCGGCGTTGGCGATGCCGAACTCCGCCGACCCTCCCAGGTCGGCCTCCATGCCCGCCGCCTCCAGCACGGCGGCCATCTGCCTGGCCCGGTAGAGGCCGCCCGGCTTGGTAACGTAGAGGGAGACGTAGCGCGCGGCGCCGGTGGTGTAGAGGTGCAGGACGTCGCGGCAGGTCCAGGCGCTCTCGTCGGCCATCAGCGGCGTCGGCACCGCCCTGGCGATGGCGGCGAGCTCGTCGATCCCTTCGGATGGCTGCTCCGCGAAGGCCAGATGCCACCGTTCCATGGCGCGCAGGGTCCGGATCGCCACCGGCACGGTGTAGGCCTGGTTGGCATCGAGGCGGAGTTCCACCGCCTCCCCGACCGCGGCGCGGACTGCCTCGACCACCCGCAGATCGCGGTCCGGGTCGGGGCCGCCCTTGACCTTGATGTGGCGGATGCCTTCCCGCACGACCGCCAGGGCCTCCTCGACGGCCGGCTCCACGTCCATCAGGCCGATGCTGTGGCCGACCGGCACCCACTGGCGGATCCGTCCGCCCAGGAGGTCGTAGACCGGCACCCCGAGCGCCCTCCCCTTGAGGTCGTGCAGGGCGATGTCCAGCGCCGCCTTGGCATAGGGGTGGCCCTTGATCACCTGATCCATCACGGCGTGGATGCGGCCGATGGCTAGGGGGTCCTCGTCGCGCAGCACCGGCAGCAGCAGGTCCAGCAGGACGTGGCGGACGGTGCCGGGTGTTTCACCGTAGTACCGCATGTAGGCGCCGCCCCAGTCCGGCAGGCAGGGCGTCTCCCCCCAGCCTTCGAGACCGTCGTCGGTGCGGAGCCTGACGACCACGTAGCGTCCGATGGGCCCCCGCAGACCAGCCCACCGGTGTGCGCGCCGCGTCGGCAGCCCGACGAGCATCACCTCCAGGTCGACGATCTTCATCGCCCGATCACCCCGTCCCCGGCCGGTTTCCCCTGGATCCGGCGGTGGCGCGATTCCAGCCACACCGGGTAGGCCGCCGTGACCACCGCCAGCGCCAGCAGCGTCAGGCTGATCGGCCGCCGGAGGTAGACGAGCCAGTCCCCGCCGCTGAGCATGAGCGTGCGCCGCAGGTTCTCCTCGAACATGGGGCCCAGGATCAGCCCGAAGACCAGCGGCACCACCGGGAACCCCGCCTTCTGCATGAGGTAGCCCACGACGCCGAACGCGACCATGATGCCGACGTCGAACAACGAGTTGTTGACCGCGTAGGCACCCACGACGCAGAGGATCGCGATGGCGCTCAGCAGGACGGCCTTGGGGATCGAGAGCACCGTGGCGAACATCCTGGCGCCCAGCAGCCCGACGGCCGTGGTGAGCACGACCGCGACGCCCAGGGCCACGTAGACCGCGGCCACGAAGTCGGGGTGGTCCCTGAAGAGGAGCGGGCCGGGCCGCAGCCCCTGGATCAGCAGGGCGCCCATCAGGACCGCGGTGATACTGTCGCCGGGGATCCCCAGGCTCATGGTTGGGATCAGGTCGCCGCCGATGCAGGCGTTGTTGCAGGACTCCGGCGCGACCACCCCCTCCGGGACCCCGGTGCCGAACCGCTCCGGATGGCGGGAGAGGCGCTTCTCCTGCAGGTAGGAGAAGACGACCCCGATGGCCGAGCCCGCCGCCGGAATGATGCCGACGACGATCCCCACCAGGCTTCCGCGCACGGCGCTGGGCACCGAGCGCCGGAGGTCGGGCCAAGGCGGCAGGACCCGGCTGATGGTGCGGATGACCTCCCAGCGGGCGATCCCGCCTTCGAGGTTGTTCAGCACCTCCGCCAGGCCGAAGATCCCGATGGCGAGCGGGATGATCGAGATGCCGGCGGCGAGGTAGGGGCTGCCGAAGTCGAACCGCAGCACGTTGGTCAACGTATCCAGGCCGATGGTCGCCAGCAGCAGGCCGAAGAGGCCGGCCAGGATGCCCTTGAAGGTGGCGCCGGGCAGGGCCGCCGACAGGCTGGCCAGCCCCAGCAGTGCCAGCCCCGTGAACTCCGGGCTCTGGAACTTCAGACCGATGCTGGCCAGCAGGGGGGCGACGGTCATGAAGACCACCAGGCCGAAGAACCCACCGAACCCCGAGGCGAGCGTCGCGTACCCCAACGCCTCCCCCGCGCGACCCCGCAGGGCCATGGGGTGCCCGTCCATCTGGGTGACGATGGCGCCGGGCGTTCCGGGGATGTTCACCAGGATGGCGGAGACCGATCCGCCGTAGACACTGCCGTTGAAGACGCCCATCAGGAACATCATCGCGTCTGTGGCATGCAGCCCGAAGGACAGCGGCATCAGCACGGCCAAAGACATGGTCGAACTGATGCCCGGCAGGGCGCCGAAGACGATCCCCACGACGACGCCGGCCAGGCTGAGCCCCAGCGTGGCCGGGGACAGCAACTGCTCCAGCGCGTTGACGATGTGTCCGATCATCGGACCGCGGTCAGGGCAGCGGGACCTTGACGAATCCCGCAAAGACGGAGTACACGGCGCCGGTAATCACCGCGGCCGCGGCCAGGGCCAGGGCCGCGGCCCGCACCGGTGGTCGTCCCCGCCGATGGGTGAGGGCGAAGACCCAGGCCGTGCAAAACGCGAAGGTGGCCAGCCGGAACCCGATCACGGGCAGGCCGGCGAGGTAGACGACCAGAGAGGCCACAAAGACTGTCGGCAACAGCAGGGGAGGAGCCCACGAGCGCGCCGCAAGGCCTCCACACAGTCCGCCTGACCGGACGAGGCGCCAGGCGGCCCGGCCCGCCAGGGCCAGGCCGCCTGCCCCCAGGCCCGCCAGCAGCAGCCGCGGCATCAACGCGGGCCCGGGGTCTGTGCCAAAGTCAAACGTCGCCAGCGTCCTGTTGGCGCGCAGAGACATCCACCCCGCGGCGGTGACGGTCAGGATCACCGTTCCGGCCAGCAGGTCGCCCAACGCTCTCCGCGCGTGCTGCTCCGGGGCCAACGGTGGCATCGGGCGGGGGCGTCGTCGCCCCCGCCCGCGTTCCCTACTTCGGGTTCCGCACCATGTCCAGTTCCAGCAGGAGGTAGTACACCAACGCGTCGTCAGCTTTCAGCACGGCCTCGGTCCGCCGGGTCGACAGCGGGTTCACGCTGAAGCCCGCCTTGTTGGCCCTGGCCACGAAGGCCGGATCGTTGAGCGTCGCCAGCAACTTCTCCTCCAGCACCCGCAGCCGGTCGGCGGGAACGCCCTTGGGCGCGCCGATGATGCGCCAGAGGGCGAACGTCACATCGAAGCCCTGCTCCTTGAAGGTGGGGACGCCGGGCGCCATGAAGTGGCGTTCGGTGTCGGCCACGGCCAGGATCCGGACCTTGCCGGCGCGATGGGCCTCGATGACGTCGGGCACGGGGACGGTGGTGGACTGGACCTCGCCGGCCAGCAGCGCCGCCACGCTGGGGGCGAAGCCTCCGTAGGAGATCTTGTTGAGCGTGATGCCCAGTTTCTTCTCGATGACGAGCACGGTCAGGTGCGAGCCGCCGCCGGGAGGGTCGTTGGAGTTCCTGATGCTGTTGGGCCTGGCCTTCGCGGCGTCGACGAACTCCTTGAGCGTCCTCCACGGGGTCTCGGCCCGCACGGTGAGCGTCCCGGGATCCTTGCCGAAGAACACGATGGGCTGGAACTGGTCCAGGATGTTCACCGGGTTCGGGATCATGTACTGCTGGGCGAGAGCCCCTGAGCCCACCATGCCGATGGTGTAGCCGTCGGGCCTGGCGGTGACGATCTCGCGGTGCCCGATGGCGCCGGCGGCACCGGGCTTGTTGACCACCACGACCGGGACCCCGAAGTGCCGCTGGGCGTGCTCGGCCACCAGGCGCATGCTGATGTCGCTGCCGCCTCCTGCCGGCCAGGGGACGATCAGCGTGATCTCACGGCTGGGGAACTTCTCCTGCGCCAGGGCCCAGGGCACCCCGGCAAGGGCGAGGACGGCCAGCGCCAGGCATGCAGCACCGGCCCGGCAGGACTGTCTCATCGTCGCTCCCTCCTCTCCAAGCCCCCGACTGGGAGCCGTCTAGATGCGTGCCGCCCTCCTCAGACCGCCAGACGGGGCCGCACGTCTTCTGCAAACCGCCGCAGCGTCTCCGCCCCGGCGGCGTCCGGCCACACCTGCACGGTGACGTCCGTGGCCCCGCCGCGGATCAGGTGCGTACACCGGGCTGCTACCTGCTCGGGGTCGCCGACGATCACGAAGCGGTCGACCTCGTCGTCGCCCACGAACGACACCGCCGCCTCCGGAGTCCGCTCGGCGAAGGCGCGGTGGACCTGCTCGATCGTCTCGGGGCGGATGCCCATGCGGCGGGCCACCGCGGGTGTGGTCATGCCCAGCAGGTAGGCTACCCACGGCCTGAGCGCGGTGACGCCGTCAGCCCGTCGGTCGGTCACCAGGACGCTCTGCCAGGCGACGACTTCCAGCCCGTCCAGCGTGCGTCCGGCGGCCCGCGCCCCTGCCCGGACCTTCCTGAGCCCGTAGGCCTGGGCCTCGGGGGACACCAGGGACTCCAGCATGACCCCGTCGCCCACCTCGCCCGCCACGCGCAGCATGAGCGGGTTGCGGGTCCCGATGACGATCGGCACGTCCACAGGGCCGTCGCGCTCCAGCCGGATGCCGCGCAGCGTCCACGCGCCCTCGTGGTCCACCGTCTCACCGCGCAGCAGCCGGCGGATGAGCACGGTGGCCTCGCGCACCCGCGCGGCCGCGCCGCCTCCATCGATGGCCAGCCGCTCCAGGACATGCCTGCGGTTGCCCGCGCCGAGCCCCAGCAGCAAGCGCCCGCCGCAGACCTCCGCCACGGTCGCAGCGGCCCTGGCGATCTGGACCGGATGGCGGGTGTAGGGGTTGGTGACGGCTAGGCCGAGCTCCAGACCCGGGACGGCGTGGGCCACGGCCGCCAGCAGCACGAACGGGTCGTGGTGGTACGTCTGGTCTGGGATCCACAGCCGGTCGAATCCCAGGTTCCGCCCGTATTGCGCGAAGTCGATGAAGCCGCTGACGGGCCCGGCGGGGATCCGCGTGAACGAGATCACCACGCGCCTGCCCATGGCCTACCGCGACCTGGCCGACAGGCGGGCGGCGGACCGCACTTCCTCCAGCACCCGCCGGACGTGGGCCTGCATCGCGGTGCGGGCGGCCTCCGCGTTGCCGCGCTTGACCGCCGCCACGATGCGGCGGTGCTCCCGCAGCGACCGTCGGATGCGGCCCGGGATGGCCAGCGTCGCCTCGCGGCTCCCGCGGAGGGCCGAGCCCAGCCCCTCCACGAGGCTGCGCAGGAAGGCGTTGCGGGCGGCGTCTGCGAGAGCGTGGTGGAGGGCATAGTCCAGCCTGACGTAGGATGCCAGCACCTCGCCGTCTGCGCCCCGACGCCCGCCTGCCTGCACCAGCGCCTGGGCCTCCCGCAGGATCGCATCGAGGCGGGCGTGGTCCTGCCGCGTCCCGTTGATCGCCGCCAGCCACGCCGCCTTCGCCTCGACCGCCTCCTGGACCTCCAGCAGTTCGATCAGCGACGAGGCGTGCTGGAGGGTCCACGCCATCCACCGGGTGGACCAGACGCCATTCAGCGAGCCGCCCGGCCGCACGAAGACGCCCCGCCCGTGCTGGATGACCACGGCGCCCATCGTTTCCAGCGTGCGGAGGGCTTCCCGCAGCGTCGCCTGGCTGATCCCGAACGTGCTGGCCAGCGCCCGTCCCGAGGGGAGCTTGGTCCCGGGGCGGAAGGTCTCGTCCCGGATGCGCTCCAGCAGTTTTCGCGCCACCTCGTCGGAGAGGCGCTCTGGCGACACGCGGGCGGAGGAGAGGGTCGCTGGTGGTCTGTGCCTGCCGGGACTTGCGCTCATCAGGTGACCTGAAGAGTTTGTGGAGCCTACGATACCATGGCTGCCGGGTGGGGGTCAATGCCGGGCGGCTCGCCGGGCTCGCCGGGGCGCGTCCTGTGCCCGCCCCCTGAACTCTGGGATCATCTGCCCCCGGCAGTCGGCGCCGCCGCAGCGTCAGGAGCCGTGCGGACGCGGGCTCGGCGACGCTGTTGGGAGACGCCCAGGACGAAGCTACCCACGGCCAGCGCCAGCATCAGCCCCGACAGCGGGCGCGCAACGAACAGCAGCGGGTTGGGCTCGGTCATCATCGCCCGGATGAGGTTCACCTCGATCTGGTCGCCCAGGATCACCCCAAGGACCAGCGGCGCCAGCGGAAACCCCGTCTTCACCATCAGATAGCCCACGATGCCAAAGGCGAAGAGCACCCACACGTTGGCCATGAGGTTGTTGAGGGCGTAGGTGCCGACCGCCGCCAGGACCAGGATGATCGGCACCAGCAGGTGCAGCGGCGCCCGCACCACGCGCAGGAGGAGGCGCAGCAGCCCCGCTTCCACCAAGACCGTGAGCACGGTGGCTGTAAAGTACGCGGCGAAAATCCCGTACGCCAGGTGGGGGCGCGATGCGATGAACGTGGGCCCCGGCGCGATCCCGTGGATGATCAGGGCGCCGAGCATGACGGCCGTGACGGCATCGCCGGGAATGCCGAACGCCATCATGGTGACCAGGGACCCGGCGATGTTGGCGTTGTTGGCGGACTCGCTGGCCACGATGCCGTCGGGGATGCCGGTCCCGAACCGCTCCGGCGTCCGGGACGCCTTCTTCGCTTGGTCATAGGCCAGCACGTTGGCCGCCGACCCGCCGACCGCCGGCAGGACGCCGATCCACAGCCCGATGAGGGTGGACCGCACGAGATTGCCCCACTGCCCCAGGATCTCGCGGAGCACCTGCAGGTGCGAGACCGACAGGTCCGCCGGCCGGGCCGCCACCCCACCCCGGGCCTGGCGTTCCAGCTCGCCCATGAGCTGGGCGAAGGCGTAGACGCCGATGAGCACCGCCAGGAAGGGAAACCCGCTGCGCAGCGCCTCCGCGCCGAAGGTAAACCGGGCCACCCCCATCATGGGGTCGGAGCCGATGACGGTCGCCAGGAGGCCGACGGTGGCAGAGATCAGCCCCTTCAGCAGCGACTGTTCGGAGAGCCCTGAGACGATGCTCAGCGTCAGCACGAAGAGGCTGAAGTACTCCCACGGGCCGAAGGAGAGGGCCAGCCGGGCTAGCGTGAGGGCACCCGCCACCAGCGGCACGCCCGCCAGCAGCCCGCCCAGCACGCCCGCCCAGATCCCCAGCCACACCGCGCGGCCGGGTTCACCGCGCCGCGCCATGGGATAGCCGTCAAAGGTGGTGGCGATGGCGGACGGCGTCCCGGGGATGCCCAGCAGCGAGGCGGTGACGAGCCCACCCGACTCCCCGCCCACGTAGACACCGATCATCGTGGCAAGTCCCTGCAGCGGATCCATGCCGAAGGTGAAGGGGAGCACCAGGATCACCGTGAGCGTGATGGTGATCCCGGGGATGGCGCCGCCGATGAGCCCCGCTGCCACCCCGACGGCCAGGGGCACCAGGATGTGCGGGCTCAGCACCGCCGCCACCGCGTCCAGCCAGGGGCCGCTCATTGCCTACCAGAGCCCGCGGGGCAGCAGGATGCGCAGGGAGGTCTCGAAGATGGCGTGAGTGAGGAGGGCCGTGGCCAGCCCGGCAGCCAGGCTGACCGCGGCCTGCGATGGGGTGCGGGAGCCGAGGACCCACGTGAGGGCGCCGACGAACACCCACGTGGCCAGGCGGAACCCCAGCACCGGCATCAGGGCCACGTAGACACCGAAGAGGAGGTAGGTCCACAGGACACGGCGGTGCCGCGCCCAGGCCGTGGGTGTCTCCGGTGGCGCAGGGGCGCCCGGCGGCAGGTCAGCCGGACAGTGTGGCGGCGTCGTGCGGCGTTCCCCGGGCGTGCGCCGGTGCGCCCGGAGGTCGGCGACGACCAGGGCCGCCGCCAGGACCGCCAGCACCGCGAGCAGCAGGCGCGGGTAGAAGTCCGGTCCCAGCGGAAGGAAGGGGGACTGCGGGATCTCCCCCGCAGCCCGCCAGAGTAGGGCGCCGGCCGCCAGCAGCAGCAGCCCGATGACGCCGTCCCACCCCATGGCACCCGACCGCCGGTCTACCGCCGACGGTAGCCGAGGGCGTCCGCCAGCCCCTTGTTCAGCGCGTCGTTCTCCCGGAGGAAAATGGTGTACTGCTGGCGGTTGAGGAACCGCACGTCGGTGCCCTGGAGGCGCATCGCCTCGGCGAACGCCGGATCGCGGGCCACCTTCCCGCAGGCCTGCTCCAGCCGCGTCACCACCGCCTCGGGCGTCCCCCTGGGCGTCACGAGCCCGCGGTTGACCGCGTATGTGACGTCGATGCCCAGCTCCTTCAGCGTCGGAATCGTCCGGGCCTCCGGGTGGCGCTTCTCGGTGGCGATGGCCAGCAGGCGCATCTGGCCGCCGCGCATCTTGTCGATCTGGGTCAGGTTGGTTTCGGCGACGTCGATGTGGCCGCCCAGCAACGCCGTCATCCGCGGGGCCGTGCCCTCGTAGTGCACGTACCGCCACAGCCGCGCCCCCACCTTTCTCTCGATCAGGGCCAGGAAGAAGTGGCTGGTGGAGCCCAGGGTGGCGCCGGCCTTGATCTCGTCGGGCCGCCTGGTGGCGTCCTCGACGAGTTCTTTCATGGTGCGCCACCGCAGTGCATGCGTGGCGACGATAGAGGGCGTGGAGGTGATGAGGCATACGGGGGTGTAGTCCCAGTAGTTCACCTCCGCCACGCCCGTGTAGAAGGTGGTGTGGATCGAGTCGTGCACGGCGAAGACCGTGTATCCGTCGGCGGCCGCCGCCTTGGCCTCGCGGGCGCCCACGGTGCCTGACGCGCCGGGGATGTTGGTGACCACCACGGGCACCCCGAGCTCCTTCTCCAGGCCTCGGGCCACGACGCGCATGATCGCATCGGTATCGCCACCGGCCGCCCAGGGGACGATGAACTTGATGGGGCGCTCGGGATAGGCGGCCCATCCCTGGATGCCGGGTACCAGGAGCGCCACCGCGGCCAGGAACGCGGCGAGACAGAGTTTCCCGTTGGTCATGGGAGACCCCCCTCGACAATCTGGACAGGCTTATTGTAGCATCGCGGGCCGGCCGGCTGGGAGGCCGATCCGGCAGGAGGCGGCAGGGGAGGGGCCGCCAGACGTTCCTCCGCGCCGGCTGCAGGGGCGGGAGTGCGCAGCGATGGCTTCCTATGGGCACCGCCGTGGCCGCTGGTGAGCCCGACAGAGTGCTCAGGGCCTACCGGCGCACCACGGTGAACACGTACCGGTCGCTGCGGACGTGGTTGGTGGAGAAGTAGACTGGCCGCCCCGCCGTGTCCACGGCCGTCCCGCGCAGCAGCAGGACCGGGTGCCCGCGGGCGACGCCCAGCCGCCGCGCCACCGGGGCCGGAGCCGGCACAGCGTACAGGGCCAGGACGGCCCGGCGCAGGACGATGCCCACGTCCTGCTCCAGGTAGTCCTGCAGGGACTCGCGTTCTCGCCGCTGCTGCACGTGCTGCACCGTGCCCACCAGATCGAGCGGCAGGACGTCCTCACAGTAGATGACGGGAGCCCCGTCGGCGTAGCGCAGGCTTTCCACCAGCACGCCGGAACTGGCGGGCGGGCGGTCCAGCGCCCGCGCCTCGGCCTCCCGGAGCGTCACCATGCGGATGGTCAACACGCGGTCGCGGGCTACGCTTCCGGCGCGCCGGATCGTCTCGGTGAAACTCTCCAGCCGCTCAAGCCCTGCCACGACCTGCCGCGTGATGAAGGCGCCCACCCCGTGGCGGCGGACCAGCAGGCCTTCTTCCTCAAGGGCGCGGAGTGCCTCGCGCAGCGTCATGCGGCTCACATGGAACGCCCGGGCCAGGGTCTCCTCCGACGGGAGCCGTTCGGCAGCGGCGAAGCGTCCCGCGGTGATTTCGTGTCGCAGCCGTCGGGCCAGCTGCTTGGACAGGGACAGACGCGTCATCGGCGCATACCCCTCATACCACGAGTCTGGGATCCAACAGGTCGCGCAACCAGTCGCCCAGCAGGTTGATGGCCAGCACCGTCAGCATCAGGGCCAGGCCGGGAAACGCCGCCAGCCACCAGGCGATGGCCAGGTAGTCCCGGCTGTCGGCCAGCATCGCCCCCCAGGTCGGAATGGGCGGCTGCACGCCCAGCCCGAGAAAACTCAGCGCGGACTCCAGGATGATCACCTGCGCCACCGAGAACGACGCCAACACCACCAGCGGCGACAGCGCGTTGGGCAGCACGTGGCGGAAGGCGATGCGGGCGTCGGGGATGCCCAGGCACCGCGCGGCCAGCACGTACTCGGCATCGCGCAGGGAGAGGACCTGGGCGCGGGCCATGCGGAAATACGCTGCCCACCCGCCCAGCGCCATGGCCGCGATCACGTTGCCCAACCCCGGGCCCAGGAGGGCGATGAGCGTGATGACCAGCAGCGTCAGCGGGAACGCCAGCTGCACGTCCGCCAGGCGGGTCAGCAGGCGCTCGATGCCGCCGCCGTAATACCCCGCCACGACGCCCAGCGCGGTGCCTGTGGCCCCGGCTAGGGTGACTGCCACCAGCGCCACGCCCAGGGAGACCCGCGTGCCGTAGAGGATGCGGCTGGCGATGTCGCGCCCCAGCTGGTCGGTGCCGAGCAGGTGCTCCCACCCGCCACCCGCCCATGCCGGTGGGGTGAGGCGACGGGCGATTTGCTGGCGCGTGGGGGAATGCGGAGCGATCCAGGGCGCCAGCAGCGCGGCCGCTGCGGTCACCACCAGGAACCCCGCCGCGGCGGCGGCCACCACGTGCCCGCGGCGGCGCCGGGCTCCCCTGCGGATCGCCACCGGCCAAACCGCCGCGCTAGCCATGGGGGGGTCGGTCGCCGCTCACTCCGCTAGCCGTAGCGTACGCGCGGATCCAGACGGGCATAGATCACATCCAGCGTCAGGTTGATCAGCACCACCGCCGTGGCCAGGTAGAAGACCACGGCCTGCACGACCGGGTAGTCGCGGCTCTGAATCGCCTGCACCACCAGCCGGCCGACACCCGGCCAGGCGAAGATCGTCTCGGTGACCACAGCACCCCCCAGCAGCGTCCCGAAATCCAGGGCCAACAGCGTCACCAGCGGGATGGCCAGGTTGGGCATGGCGTGGCGCACGACCACGGCGCTGGCCCGCAGGCCCTTGGCGTGCGCGGTGCGGATGTAGTCCTGGGTCAGCACCTCCACCATACCCGAGCGCACGATGCGGGCAATCCGGGCCATCGGGGTCATGGCCAGCGTCACGGCCGGGAGGATCAAGTGCCGCCAGCTCTCGCTGCCGAAGGCCGGCAGCCACTGCAGCCGCACGGCAAACACCATGATGAGGAGGATCCCCAGCCAGAAGTATGGCATTGACTGGCCCAGGGTGGCCAGGACGATCGCGACGCCGTCGATGGCTGAGCCGCGCCGCACGCCGGCCACCATCCCCAGGGGCAGGGCCACCGCCAGCGCCACCAAGAGCGCGGCTGCGGCCAGCTGCACCGTGGCGGGCATCGCGCTGTAGACCAGCGGCGCCGCGGGCTTGATAAAGCGCAGCGACTCACCGAAGTCCCCCCGCAGGGCGTCGGCCAGGAACCGGGCATACTGCACCCACAGGGGCTGGTCAAGTCCCAGGGTCCGTCGGACCCGGGCGATGTCCTCGGGCGTGGCGTACTCGGTGATCAGCAGCGCCACCGGGTCGCCCGACAGCCGGATCGCCAAAAAGGCGATGGTGGTGACGCCGAGCACGCCCAGCGCAGCATCCAGCAGGCGCCTGGCCACGTAGCCGGCCATGGCCGTCCCCCGACCTCCCAGTGCCTAGCGCGGGCCCACCTCGACGCGGTGGAGATCCATCAGGTAGTCGGGACGCCAGGCGAACCCCTTGACCCGCTTCTGGGCTGCGTAGATGCCCGGTGTCTGCACCAGGAAGATCACCGGCGCCTCCTCCCGCACCAGCAGCGCGACCCGCTGCAGCAGGGCCCGCCGCCGGACGGGGTCCATCTCGCGGCGGCTCTGGGCGAACAGTTCGTCGAAGTCGCGGCTGCAGAAGAAGTTCCCGACGCCGGCGCAGGTGAAGAAGTTCAGCGGCAGGTCGGCGTCCATGGCAGGGAAGTACTGCCAGGCCCAGATCCACAGCGGGCCCAGCGTGCGTGCGATGTGGCGCTGGATGTAGACGCCGCCCTCCACGATCTCCAGGCGGGCCCGCACCCCGATTTCGGCCAGTTGCCCGATGACGAGTTCCTCGATTTCCTTGTCTTTCGTATACCGGCCGATGGTGCCGTGGAACGTGACCTCGAAGCCGCCACCGAGGCCGGCTTCTGCCAGCAGGCGTCGGGCCCGGGACAGGTCGTACGGGTAGGGCTTGAGGTTGGGATTGTGCCCGAAGGCGTCGGGGCCAACCACCTGACCGTTGAGGATTCGACCGTGGCCGCGCAGGATCGACTGCAGGATGGCTTCCTTGTCGACGGCGTAGTTCAGCGCCTGACGTACCTTGCGCTGCTGGAGCGGCCCGGGGACGTTGGAGCGGAGGTTCACGACCATGCCCTGACCCAGGTTGACCGTTCCCAGCTGGAGCCCGCGCGCCTTCAGGCGGTCCACCTGCTCGGGCGGTACCAGCACCCCCACGTCCAGTTCACCGGTTTCCAGGCCGGCGACCCGCGTGGAGTCCTCGGGAATGGCGCGGAAGACGACCTCATCAAGCCGCGGCCTGCCCCGCCAGTAGCCGAGGTTCGCGCGCACGACCATCCGGTCTTGGCGGTGCCACTCACCGAAGACGAATGGCCCCGTGCCCACCGGTGCTGCGGCGAAGCCGGCCGGACCGCGCTCCTGGAAGTAGGCCGCCGGCAGGATGTCCACCACGGTGAGCCCCTGCAGCAGCGGGGCGAACGGCCCGCGCGTCACGATGCGGAATGTCAGCGGGCCGGTCACCTCCACGCGCTCGATGGCCGAGATCCGGCCCAGCCACGGCGACCGGGTCGCCGGATCGAGGATGCGCTCGATGGTGAATTTGACGTCCTCTGCGGTGAGGCTCATGCCGTTGTGGAAGCGCACCCCGGAGTGGAGCACGAACTCCCACGTCGTGGGATCCACCTGCCGCCAGGAGCGGGCCAGCACCCCCCTGAACCCGCCCTTTCCGTCGGTCGCGACCAGTTTCTCGAAGAGCGTCGCGTAGGCCGGCAGGGCGTTGGCGGTGCTGTCCAGGTGGGGGTCGGGCGTATTGGGGATGGAGCCGATGCCCACCACCAAGCGATTGGGGTCCTGGGCGGCCGCCGGCGGAGCTGAGGTGCCCGCCCCCAGGGTCGTCCACAGCAGAACGAACGCGACCAGCGCCGCGATCCGCTGCACTGTGCTCATGTCGCCACCTCCTCGCACCAGGCGGAGTCCTTGCCAGATTCCCTTGCAGACTGGCTACCTCACAGACGGCCTACCTCACAGGTGGGCGCATGTCGCTCCCGTAGCGGACGATCAGCGCCTCCAGCAATGCGTCGACCCGCGGTCCCACCACGGGGACGGCGGGGCGGGTCCGGGCCACCGCCCGTACGTCCTTGAGGCCGGTGGCGGTCAGGATCGCCACGACGTCGTCGTCCTCGCGCAGGGCGCCCTCCGCCCGCAGCGTGCGCGCGGCGGCCAGGGCCGCGGCTGAGGCGGGCTCCACGAAGATGCCCTCGACCTCGCCCAGCCGCGCCTGCGCATCGAGGATGGCGGCGTCGTCCACCACGACGGCGCGGCCGTCGACGGCGCGCAGGGCGTGCAGCGCCTGGTAGGTGCTGATGCCGGCGGCGATGGAGACGGCTACCGAAGGCCCGGCGGGTACCGGGGCGACGGCGGCCGCGCCCGTCGCCAGCGCCAGAGCCAGCGGGCCGAACACCTCGGCCGCGGCTATGCGGGGCACCCGGTCGGTGAGGCCGCGCTCTCGGGCCTCCAGGAAACCCTTGACGATCCCCCACAGCCCGTCGCCGTAGCAGGTGGGGACGACGACCCAGTCTGGGGGTCGCCAGCCTCGGGCCTCGCAGAGCTCAAACGCAATGGTCTTATAGCCTTCCAGGCCGAATGCGTTGCTCCCCACCGGCGGGGTGAGGAAGTTGGTCAGCGGATA
>JAVKID010000003.1:0-60629 GCA_031459655.1 Candidatus Fervidifonticultor octavus
GCAGGCGCTCGACCGCGGGGCCTACGGGGTGATCGTGCCGCTGGTCAACACCCCGGAGCAGGCCCAGGCAGCCGTCGCAGCCGCGAAGTACCCACCCGACGGCATCCGCGGCGTGGCCGGCACCCGGGTCACGCGGTACGGCATGGATCTGCCCGACTACTTCAAGACCTGGAACGAGCAGGTGCTGGTCGTCTGCCAGGTCGAGACCACCGAGGCACTGGCGAACGTGGACCAGATCGCCTCGACGCCTGGCGTGGACGTGCTGTTTGTCGGCCCCAACGACCTCTCGGCGAACCTGGGGGTCTTCCGGCAGTTCGATCATCCGGAATTCGTCGCAGCGGTGGAGCGCATCCTCAAGTCGGCCCAGCGCCACGGCATCGCGGCGGGCTACATGGCGAGCAGCGCCGAGGAAGTGCTCCAGCGGATCGACCAGGGCTTCCGTTTCGTCGCGGGCGGAAGCGACGCGCGGCTGCTGGCGGGGGCGGCAGGGGCGATGTACAAGGCGATCCGGGATGGGCTCGCCCAGAGGACTGTGGCCCCCCGCTGAGGACCCGCCGGGAGGCCGCAGACCCGGCCGCCACCAGATCGCGACTTGGGTAAAGCGCCGGAGTCCACCTCAACGCTCGGGTGTCCCTCGCCTTTCGGCCTCGCAGAGGCGCAGGGCCAGCCCGGCGTAGATGCGCGCGGCCACGTGGAGGTCTGCGGTCGGGACATGCTCGTCGTCCGCGTGGGCCACGGCGAGCGATCCCGGCCCGAAGACGACCGACGGGATCCCGGCAGCCTGGAGGATCGCGGCGTCGGTGAAGGCCGCGAGGACGGTGCAGGCGGCAGGCCGTCCGGTCACACGCGCCGCGGCGGCGGCGAGGGCGCGGACCAGCGCGTGGTCTTCCGAAATGGCCAGCGGCGGATGCGGGATCTGATCGAACTCGGGCTCGTGGGCCATCTCCGCGGCGCCGGGCCCCAGCGTCTGCGCCACGACCGCCTCCAGATCCGCCCGGATCTGCTCGGGACTGTCGCCGGGGAGCCACCGCTTCTCGATCTGAAACGTGCAGCGATCCGGGACGACGTTCCGGCTGACGCCGCCCTGAATCGTACCGATATTGTAGGAGGGGCCCCCCAGGAGGGGGTGTGTCCGATGGCGCTGTGAGTTCCCCAGGTGCTCATCCAGGGCCACAATGAGCCGGGCCGCCTGCACGATGGCGTTGACGCCCCGCTCGGGCGTGGCACCGTGCGCGGCGCAGCCTCGCACCGTGATGCGGTAGCGGTCGACGCCCTTGTGGGCCGTGACGATCTCCAGAGCCGTCGGCTCGCCGACGACCGCAAAGGAAGCGGAGGCGCCGGTGCGGACCGCCTCGCGTGCGAGGGCGGCAGTGCCCAGGTTCCCCGTTTCCTCGGCGGCCACGGCGGCCAGTACGATCGGCCGGGGCGGGCGCACCCCGGCGCGGCGTAGGGCGACTAGCGCGGCGGCCATCGCCGCCAGACCGCCTTTCATGTCCGCGGCGCCCCGGCCCCACAGCCGCCCGCTGCTGACCTCGGCGGCAAACGGCGGCCGGACCATCGACGACGACGGCGGCACGGTGTCCATGTGCCCGTTGAACAGCAGCAGGGGTGGGCCGTCGCGCTCGCCGGG
Organism: Candidatus Fervidifonticultor octavus; assembly: GCA_031459655.1. GTDB lineage: Bacteria > Sysuimicrobiota > Sysuimicrobiia > Sysuimicrobiales > Humicultoraceae > Fervidifonticultor_A > Fervidifonticultor_A octavus_A. The sequence goes on from JAVKID010000003.1 coordinate 1,631, forward strand.
CAGGACAGCCAGCAGATTCGAGCGGTCGGCTAAGACGGCCTGCCGGGTCACGGCCAGGCCTTCCCCGGCCAGCAGGTCGTCGAGCGCGCGGGCGACGCCGTCCTCCCAGCCGTGCTCAGCGCCGAAGCTGGGGATGGCCACCAGCCGGCGGGCCAGGGCGGTGACCTCGTCGGGGTCGATGTCAGCCTCGACCCGGTCCACGTTCAGCCGGTGCACGGCGTCACCTCGCACCCGCAGCCTACTCACGGTACCGGCGGGCCCACTCCCCGCCCGTCCAGGTCTGCCAGCGCCGCGGGGTGATCTTGATCAGGTAGCGTGGCCGCCGCATGGTGCGCTGCGCATACTCGGGTCCCCGCTCCCCCATGTACCGGCGCGACAGCCTCACCGCGAGGGCCTTGAGCCGGGGGCTGTCGTCGGGTGCCACCGGACCCTCGAGGATCTCCGCCGTCCCCTCGACCAGGACGCGCGTATGCTGCAGGTGCAGGTCGTCGGCGACGTGAAATGCCACCGCCGGGTTGTGCCGGATGTGCTCCACATAGGCCGACCGCTCCCTGGCCACCACATAGAAGACGCGCTCGGCGGGATCGTACTCGTACCAGACAGGGACCACATAAGGAGTGTTCTGCGGGGTCACGGTAGCGAGCCGCCCGTTCCACGGTTGCGTGAGGAAAGCGGTCATCTCGGCTTCGGTCAGCCCTCCGAACCTGTCGGGAGGGACCGCCGCCTTCTCAGGAGCGGGCCCTGGTGCCGTGCTCATCGACGTGATCCTCCACACCCGTGATGGCCCCGCTCTCCATGGCGCGCACGATCGCCGCGGCCACCCCGACTCCGTGGACGCTGTCGGCCAGCGGCGCGAGCGCCGATGGGGTGCGGGAGGCGACGCAGCCCACGAAGTGCTCGAGCTCGGCGCGCAGGGCGCCGACCACGTGCCCGCCGACGCGGGGGACGACGAAGAGATCGGGGGCATACGGACCCTCGTGACTCCAGATGGACAGCCCGCCCCCGTCGTCCAGGCGGGCGATCCCGGCCTCGCCGATGACTTCCACCGCCCCCACCCGGGTCCCAGGCCGCTCAGGCGGCAGGGTGTTGGCGGGGTACGAGGGAGGGAGGAGGAAGTGGCTCTCCACGACCGCCGTGGCGCCGTCGGCCAGCCACAGCAGGCCGCAGAGGCTACGCGGCCACTCCTCCCCGGGCAGGACATGGCCCGCCGCCGCCACCCGCGTGACCCGCTGCCCGGTCAGCCACAGCAGCAGATCGACATCGTGGATCGTGGCGCGAAGCGCCGGGTGCACCCCGATGCGGCCGAACCAGTCGGCGCTGACGTACCGGGCGCTGCGCACGTGGAGGACGCGGCCGAGCCCTCCGGCCAGGACCGCCTCGGCGAGCCGGCGGTGCGGGAGGCTGAACCGGAGGATCGTGCCCACCATCGCTACCCGCCCGGTGCGCCCGGCCGCCTCCTGGACTGCCAGCGCCTCGGGGAGATCCAGGGCCAGCGGCTTCTCCACCAGGACGTCCCACTCGCGCTCCAGGGCCGCTACGGCCTGCCGCGCGTGTTGATCCTCGGGGGTCGCCAGGACCACCGCGTCGAGGTCGGCCTCCCGGAGGCACGCGTCGAACGAGTCAAACGCCGCCACGCCCCCCAGCGCTCCGGCGACCTGCCGCGCCCGCTGCGGATCCACATCGCAGACCGCAGCCAGCCGGACCCCGGGGAGCGCGGCCAGGACCTCGGCGTGGAGGCGGCCGAAGTTCCCGACGCCGACGACGCCGACCCGGACGACACCATCGGGCGTCATGGTCGCAGCCGCGGATCGAGGTAGTCGCGCAGGCCGTCGCTGAGGAAGTTCAGCGCCAGCACCGAGAGCATGATGAACAGCCCGGGGAACAGCGAGATCCACGGCGAGATGGGCAGGAACTCCTTCCCTTCGTTGAGGATCGTCCCCCACGACGGTGTCGGCGGCTGCACGCCGACCCCCAGGTAGCTCAGCGCCGACTCGATCAGGATCGCATAGGACAGCGACACCGCGATCTGGACGACCATAGGCGACAGGACGTTGCGCAGGATGTGGCGCGTCATGATGGTCCAGGCGCCGGCGCCGATCGCTTCTGCCGCCTCGACGTACGTGAGCCCTCTCTCCGCCATCACGCTGGCCCGCATCACGCGAAAGAACAGCGGGGTGTAGACGACCGCGATGGCGACCACCACCGTCGTGGCGCCGGCCCCCAGTACGGCCGAGATCCCCAGCGCCAGCAGCACGGAGGGAAAGGCGAAGAAGACGTCCATGAAGCGGCCCAACAGCTGGTCGACACCGCGCCCCACGTAACCGGCCAACAGGCCCAGCAGCCCGCCGCCCAGGGCGGCGATAGCGATGGACAGGCCGGCGATCCCCAGCGACACGCGGACCCCGTAGACGACCCGGCTGAACAGATCGCGGCCGAACCGGTCCGTCCCGAACAGGTGGGCGCTGGAGGGGGCCTGGAACATCCGCTGTGCATCGATCGCAATGGGGTGGTAGGGCGCGATGACCGGCGCGAAGGCACCCATCACGACGAAGACCGCCAGGATCAGCGCGCCGGCGGCGAACAGGGGGTTCTGGCGCACGCGCCGCGCCCAGACCCCGCCCCGTGCCCGCCGCGGGGCAGGCGCCTCGACGGACCGGTCTGCGGCCGGGCGGAGGACGCGGAGCATCATCCGTACTGGATCCGCGGGTCGATCACGGCGTAGAGGAGGTCCACGAGGAAGTTCAACACCATGAACAGCGCCGCGCCCAGCAGAATGCTCCCCTGCACCACAGGGTAGTCCCGCTGGAAGATGGCATCCAGGAGCAGCCGGCCGATCCCCGGCAGGTTGAAGACGTCCTCGACCACGACGATGCCGCCGAGGATGTAGCCCATCTGCACCCCGGCCACGGTGATGACGGGAATGAGCGCGTTCCGCAGCGCGTGGTGGGACACCACCTGCGGCTCCTGCGCGCCCTTGGCGCGCGCGGTCCGGATGTACTCCCGGCCGAGCACGTCCAGCATCGCCGACCGGGTCATGCGGCTGATCATGGCCGCCGTGGCCGTCCCCAGCGTCAGGGCCGGCAGGGCGATGATCTCCAGGTTCGTCCACGGATCCTCCCGCAGCGACACCCACTGGAGCGACGGCATCCACTGCAGGTGGATGGAGAACAGCAGGATCAGCAGCGTCCCCTGCCAGAACGCCGGGACCGACAGGCCCAGCGTCGAGACGAACCGGATGGCGCTGTCGGAGGGCGTGCCGCGCCGCACGGCAGCCAGCACGCCGAGGGGGATGCCGAGCACCAGCGACCAGGCCACGGCCAGCACGGCCAGCTCCGCCGAGACCGGCAGGCGCGAGAGGAACAGGGAGAGAACGGGGCGGTTGCTGCGCCAGGAGTTCCCCAGGTCCCCGCGCAGCAACCCGGCCATCCACTCCACGTACTGCACGTACCACGGCCGGTCGAGCCCGAAGAACTCCCGCAGGCTCCGGATCGTCTCCTCGCCCACCAGCGCGCTCTGCCCCAGCAACTGCTCCACCACGGTGCCCGGGATCAGCCGCATCATGGTGAACACGATAGCGCTGACCCCGAGCAGCGTGGCCGCCATGGCGGCGAGCCGGCGCAGGACGTACGCGCGCACGCGGTGCGCCTACTCTTCGATCCAGACGTCCCTCAACCCGAACAGGAACCCTGTGGGATACGGCCGGAACCCCCTGACCTTCCGGTTCATGCTGTAGAGCAGGTTCGGCGCGTACAGCGGGATGCTGATGGGATCCTCGGCCATGATCATCTGGATCCTATCGTAGATCGCCTTGCGCCGGTTCCGGTCCAGCGTCGTGCGCCCCTCGTCCAGCAGCCGGTCGACTTCGGCGTTGTTCCACCGGCGGAAGTCCATGCCCTTGGGCGGCGTGTGGTAGTGCCGGTAGAAGGCCTGATCGGGGTCGATGAAGCCGCCCCACTCGTTCATGGTGGGCACGCTCTGCCGGGCGATCCAGTCGCGGATCCACACGCCGATGTCCACAGTCTCCACCCGCACGTCGAAGCCGACTTCCTTCAGGTTGTCGGCGATCACCTGCACCGAGGCGATCAGCGACGGGAAACCCACGATGTTGCGGATGACCAGCGGCACAGGCGGCCGCAGCCCGGCCCGCTGGAGGAACTCGCGGGCGCGGCCCACATCGCGCTTCTGGTTGGGCAGCCGATCCCGGGGCACCGCCCAGAACTCCATGGCGGGCGGGAGCACGCCCAGGGGCTTGCCCAGCCCGTCGCCGGCGATGCGCAGGACCGCCTCCCGGTCGATCCCCACGGCGATGGCCCGGCGGACATCGGGGTTGCTGGTGGGCGCCATGTCTCCCATCAGATCGAGAACGACCCACCGGATCCCCGGCGCCTGGACGTTGTTCAGCGCGCGGAGATGACGGATCAGGTTGAAGTTGACGCCGCTCTCGAACTGCGCCATGTCGATCTGACCGGTGCGCAGCGCGGCCACGATGGACGACTCGTCGGGGACGGCCTGGAACGTGATCCCGTCCAGGTAGGGCTTGCCGCGATCCCAGTAATCCGGGAACCGCCGGAGCACCAGGAGCCGGTTGGGCTCGAAGGTCTCGACCATGAACGGACCGGTGCCGACCGCGGCGTGCTGGAGTTCGCGGCCCGTCCTGACCGCGTCCTTGGGGATGACGGCGTTGTACTTGCCCGCCACGTTGACCAGGAACGTGGCCGTGGGCTCGTGGAGGACAAAGCGCAGCGTGTGGCGGTCGATGATGTCGATGCTCTTGATCATCACCAGGTCGCCGCGCCCTCCCGACCCGGTCCGGGGGTCCATGACCCGCTCATAGCTGAACTTGACGTCCTCGGCGTCCATCTCCTTGCCGTTGTGGAACCTGACGCCGCGGCGGAGGTAGAAGATGTACTCGGTGGCCGAGCGCTCCTCCCAGCGCTCGGCCAGTTGCGGCTTGGGGACCAGATCAAAGTCCACCCACACGAGGGTCTCGTAGAAGAGGAACTTGCGCCGCTGGTAGATGTCGGCACCCTCCAGGTGGGGCTCGATGCTGGCCGGCAGGGCTGCGCTCGCGAAGGTGATCCGGCCGCCGCGCCGCGGGGTCCCTGCGGCGGGCGCCGCCTGGGCGCTCCACAGGCGGTAGGGTGACAACACGCTCCCGGCGGCCAGGCCCAGCCCGGCGGTGCCGGCGAGCCTGAGGAACTCGCGGCGCTTGAGATCCCGTCCCTCCTGCGAGGGTTCGTCCATGACTGCCTCCCTCCCCATGCAGATTGCTTGGCCGAGAACCTTGCTCCCCTGATTATACGTCGTCGTCGCCACGTCAGGGTCCACGTGGGAAGAGGACCGGTCAGCGTAGAAACCGGGGGTGTGGACAACCGCCGCCTGGAGGCCACCTGGACGTACCACAACGGCACCAAGCACTCGTATGCGAGCATCCGAGCCGGCGGCCACGGGCTGGACTGGGCGAACCAGCCGCTCCCGTACAAGATCTACTCGACGCTGGAGCCTCTGGCGCTGCCGCAGGACCTGTCGTTCCCCAGGACGGCCGCGCTGGACGCGATCGCGGCCGGTGAGACGGCGACGCCGGGGACGGCCCGGATGCCGGACCTGCGGACGCTGGCCGGCGTCCTCTACCTCTCCGGCGGGATCACCAAGCGCATCCGATTCTCCTGGGGACCGATGGACTTCCGGGCGGCGGCGTGCACCGGTGCGCTCTACCACATCGAGATGTACCTCGTCTGTGGGGACCTGCCGGACCTGCCGGCCGGCGTCTACCATTTTGGCGCGCACGACTTCGCACTGCGGCGACTGCGCAGGGGCGACTTCCGGGTGGCGGTGGTCGAGGCGACGGGATCCGAGCCGTCGGTGGCTTCCGCCCCGGTCGTCGTCGTCCTCACGACGACCTTCTGGCGGAACGCCTGGAAGTACCGCGCCCGGGCCTACCGTCACGCCTTCTGGGATTCGGGAACGATCTTCGCCAACTGCCTGGCCGCCTCGGCCGCATACCGTTTCCCGGCCCGGCTGGTGTGCGGGTTTGCCGACGCGGAGGTGAACCGCCTGCTGGACCTGGACACGCAGCGCGAGGTGGCGGTGGCGATGGTGGCCCTCGGACGCGACAGACCTGCCCCGTCGGCGACCCCGGAGATCACCCCGCTGGGCCTGGTCACCGTCCCGCTGTCGGGCGCCGAGGTGGACTACCCGGCGATCCGGGCGATGCACGCGGCGTCGTCGCTGCAGTCCGGCGGCGAGGTGCGGGCGTGGCGCGCAGGTGGGCCGCCGCGATCGTCCAGAGGCCCCGCAGCGTCTCTCATCCCCCTCCAGCCCCTCCCCGACCCCGCCCTGCCCCGCGACCCGCTCAGCCGCGTCATCGTCCGACGGGGGTCGAGCCGTCGGTTCCGACGGGAACCGATTCCCTTTGCGCATCTCTCGACCATGCTCGACCGAGCCACGCGCGGGATCGCCGCGGACTTCCTCGAGCCGCCCGGAGCCATCCTCAACGACCTCTACCTCATCATCCACGCCGTGGACGGGCTGCCATCTGGCGCGTATGCGTTCCGCCGAGAGGCCAGCGCCCTCGAGCCGATCAGGGAAGGCGACTTCCGCCGGCATGCGGGCTACCTGGCGCTGGAACAGCCCCTGGCCGCCGACGCCAGTGCCAACGTCTACTTCCTGGCGGATCTGGCGCCGATTCTGGAGCGTTTCGGGAACCGCGGCTATCGCGTCGCGCAGCTGGAGGCGGCGATCATGGGCGGGCGGCTGTACCTGGCGGCCTACGCGCTGGGGCTGGGCGCCACGGGCCTCACCTTCTACGACGACGACGTCACCGCGTTCTTCTCCCCTCATGCGGCGGGGAGGAGTGTCATGTTCCTGACCGCGCTCGGCGTGCCCGCGAGGCGCGGGCGCCGCACGTAGTTCAGGCCCGGGGCAGATCCACCGGCACGTGCTCGACGTACTTCATCCCCGCGCCGGTGATCAGCAGCAGCACCCGGTCCCCGGGGCCGATCGCCCCCCGCCCGCACAGGTGCGGCAGCGCCGCCACCGTGGCCGCCGCCTCGGGCGCCGCGAACACCCCCTCGGATGCCGCCAGGTCTCGCATGGCCGCCAGGATCTCGCCGTCGGTCACCGCCAGGGCGGTCCCGCCGCTGTCCCGCACGGCCTGGAGCATCAGGTAGTCGCCGATGGCCGCCGGCACCCGCAGGCCCGAGGCAATGGTGTGGGGACGCTCCACCGGCTCGGCGTGGGTCTTCCCCTGCTCGAAGGCGCGGACAATGGGCGCGCAGCCGGCTGCCTGCACCGCGATCATCCGGGGCCGCGGCGGTCCGACCCACCCCAGTTCGGCCATCTCGGCCACGGCCTTCCAGATCCCGACCAGACCGGTGCCGCCGCCGGCCGGATAGACGATCACATCGGGCAGGGTCCAGTCCAGGGCCTCGGCGATCTCATAGCCCATGGTCTTCTTGCCCTCGACGCGGTAGGGCTCGCGGAGGGTGGAGAGGTCGAACCAGCCGCGCCCGGAGGCCAGCCTGCGCACCGCCCGCCCGGCGTCGTGGATGAGCCCGTCGACGCCGTAGACGTGGGCGCCGTAGGCCACGCACTCGGCCCGGTTGACAGCCGGGGTGTCCTCGGGCATCACGATGTGGGCCTCCAGCCCGCCGCGCGCGGCGTAGGCGGCCAGCGCGGCGCCGGCGTTGCCTGCGGTCGGCATCGCCAGGGCCCGCACGCCGAGTTCCCGCGCCCGCGAGACCGCCGCGCACAGGCCGCGGGCCTTGAAGGTCCCGGTGGGGTTCTTCCCCTCGTCCTTCAACCACAGCGTCCGGAGGCCGTACCGGCGGGCCAGGCGCGAGGCCTCCAGGAGCGGCGTCATCCCTTCGCCGAGGCTCACGATATTCGCGGGATCGCGGACCGGGAGCACTTCGTGATACCGCCACATGTCCGGACGCCGGTCGCGCAACGCATCGCGGGGCAGTGCGCGCTTCAGGCCGTCCAGGTCATAGCGCGCGTAAAGCACCTTGCCGCAGTCGCGGCACGTACCCGCGAGCCGGTCCGCATCGAACCGGGTGCCGCAGGCGGTACACTCCAGGTGTGTCAGAAAGCTGAAAGGCATCATCGCGCGGGAAACACCGTGAATCTCTGCTCCACAACCCGCTCATCGAACGCCAACGCCTGTCGCACCCCGCGGGGACACATCAGCTCAAAACTCACCCAACCGACCAGGCCGACATCGCGCTGGCCGGCGGCGAGGAGGGCCGCCATCGCCATGTTGCCAGGATCGCGTACAGCCTCGAGACACCAACGACGGTGCTCATGTTGAGACCGGCGGGCTTCTCCCAGGTACTCATCGTGCTTTACACTGGTGTCGCGGTGGCCGGAGGCGAAACGTCCCGCTGCTGAAGCGCGCGGTGACGGCGTTCTTCCCACGGCATCTCGCCGGCGGATCGTATCCAGACGTCGACTGTCTCGCGGGTTATCATAATAATGCATAGAAACCAACACGTCGACTAGGGATTCCCGGACGCGTGGGGTGTTCTCATGACCGTCAAGGAGTTGCTGCTGGACCACCTGACATGCACCTTCGAGACAGAGACCTGGCAGCCGCCGCTGTCGATGGCCGTCGATGGGCTCACCGCGAGGCAGGCCGCCTGGAAACCGTCGCCGGAGCGTCACTCGATCTGGCAGATCGTGCGGCACGTCATCCTCTGGAAGCAGGGCGTTCTGGACGCCTGGGACGACCGCGTGCCCGACGAGGGGTCGCTCGAACGCGCCGACTGGCAGGAAGTCTCGGGCGACGACGCAGCCTGGCAGGCGGACGTGCGAATGTTGCACGAGGTCACGCGGACATTCAAAGAGCGGGTGCACGGGCTGGACGACGCAGGCCTGGGCCGCATGATGCCAACGTACAGGGGCTATCCCGATCAACCAATCGCGATCCGCATTGCGCGGATGGCCACCCACGACATCTACCACGCAGGGCAGATCCGGTACCTGCGCGCGCTGCAGGGAGCGTGATGGCCGAGCGCGTCAGCGCCTCGGACAGCACGCGCCAGTCGCCTGGCGCGGTGCCGCGATCCCCAGCAAAGACGCCAGCGTCGGCGCGAAATTGGTGGACCGGGCCTCGTGCACGATTCTCCCCGACCGCTCGGCCGCCGTCGCGCGCCTTTGCCATCGCCCGGCGGATCTGCGCAACCGCGGCTGCGGGCTCCTGGGCCCGATGATGCCATCCCTGCGGTGTTGGGTCTTGATCGAACACACCAGCGGCACGACCTAGTGCCGGCAGCAGTTCAGGGCGGGAACTCCGCTCGCTCACAGGCCGCGCCAAGTACAGGAAGAAGTCGCGGTCGTCGGGGCGCAGGTCAAACAATCTGAGGTAGATCGCAGCGCCGGGCTGGCCCGTGGCCCCGGCCACGAGAGCACGACAGCCCGCACCGGTAACTGGGCAGGGGCAAGCGAGGTCACCCGCCAGCCATTCAGTGCAACAATGCGGAACCGTGCCGCGATCCGTGGAACTCTCGTCTGTCACCCTTGATTGCACGGAGGAACACCATGGACCTTCGCAGGATGCTGCTCTACGGCCTGACCGCCACGCACAGACGGGCCCGCCTGTGCGTGGAGGATCTTAATTAACGATGACGAGGCCCGGCGTTCGCCGACCGGCGGCCTCAGCCCGATCGTCTGGCAGACCGGTCACATCACCCTGACGGACTTCGGCATGGCGCGGAGGGCGGGCGACCTCACGAGTCCGCCGGAAGGCTACACGGAACTCTTTGCGCCCGGCACCGGCGGTGAAGCGGCCTATCCGCCGATCGCCTCGGTCTCCGAGGCGATGGAACGCGCGCACCACGTCCTCGAGGAGGTAGCGAAGTCGGCCGACCTGGACGGCCCCGCGGAGAGCCACAATTACGCCACGGTCGGCGAAATGCTCATCTTCGCCATTTACCACCGCGGCTACCACATCGGGAAGATGACGACGCTGCGCGCATTGCTTGGAAAGAAGCGGCTCTTCGGCTGACAGGCCCTTCAGGTAGCAGCCCTCTGTGGGGAACGCGCTCCGGTCACTTCCCGCCGGCCGAAGTCGCCGTCGCCTCCGCGCGGGCCGCCGCGAGCTGGGCGATGCGGCCGCGCGGCGCCAGGGCGGTGGCCGCGAGCCCCGCCGCTGCGGTGACGAAGGCAATGATGAAGACCCCCCGGATCGCGCCGGCCAGGGCGGCCCGCAGCACGGCCTCGAGCCCCGTCGCCGCTGACGCGCGGACCAGCGGGTCGAGCAACCGGTTCAGGGAGACCGCCGCGGGATCCGCGCCGGCGGCGGCCAGCGTCCCGGCCAGGCGCAGGCTGAGGACCAATCCCATGACGCTGACGCCGACGGCGCCTCCGATGCTGCGCATGAACTGCAACGTCGAGGTCGCGGTGCCCAGATCGTGCCGGGCGACGGCGGTCTGCACGGCGATCATCAACGACGGCACCGAGAGCCCCATCCCGATCCCCATCAGCGCCAGGCTGGCCAGCAGGAACCCGTGACCGGTCTGCTCGCCGATCTGCGCCATCAGGAAGGTGCCGATCGTCAGCGACGCCATCCCGGTCACCGCCACCGGCCGGTAGCCGACGACCAGCAGCAGCCGGCTGCCGATGATGCTGGCGGCCACCCACCCGAGCATCAGCGGCATGAGCGTGGCACCGGCGGCGGTGGCGCTGGTCCCCATCACCGCCTGCACGAAGAGCGGCACGAAGGCCACCCCGCCGAATACGGCGCACCCTGCGAGCACGCCGTGGGCGCTGGCGGCGGCAAAGAGCCGGTCGCGGAACAGGCGCAGCGGCAGGACCGGATCGGCGGCAGCATGCTCCACGCGCCACAACACCGCAAAGGCGCCCGCCGCGAGGACCAGGAGCAGGCGCCCCACCGGTGTGCGCACTTCGAACAAGCCGAGCAGCAGCGCGGCCACACCCATCGACAGAAGGATCGCCCCGGCGTAGTCCACCGAGACGGCGCCGGCGCCGGCCGGGCGCGCCTCGTCCACCCAGACGAACCCGATGAGCGCCGCCGCCAGCAGCCCGGGCACGAGGTTGATGTAGAAGATCCACCGCCAGGAGACCTGGTCCACCAGGAAGCCGCCGAGCAGCGGGCCGACGAGAGACGAGATGCCCCACACGCCGGCGAAGACCCCCTGAACCTTGGCGCGCTGCTCGAAACTGAACAATGCGCCGACGATGACGAACGCCAGCGGCAGGACCCCCCCGGCGCCCAGGCCCTGCACGATGCGGAAGGCGATGAGCTGAGCCATGCTCTGGGCCAGACCGCACAGCAGCGACCCGGCCAGGAACAATCCCATGGCCACCAGGTAGACCGGCCGCCGGCCAAACAGGTCGGAGAGCTTGCCGAAGATCGGGACGGTGGCCGTGGCGGCCAGCATGTAGGCCGAGAACACCCAGCTGTAGATATCCAGGCCGCCGAGCTGGCTCACGATGGTCGGCATCCCGGTGGCGACCACGGTGGCCTCCATGGAGGCCAGGAAGAGGCTCAGCATGACGCCCAGCGTGATCAGGACCTTGGAGCGGTTCACCCGACGACCTCGCGGAAGACCCTCAGGAAGTTCAGGCCCAGCAGTTTGCGAAGTTCCACTTCGTCAAACCCCCACCGCGCCAGGGCCACCGTGAGGTTGGGCCAGTCGCCGAAGTTCGCATAGCCGGTCAGGCGGTAGTCGGGTGTGAGGCGGTGCTCCTCCCGGCGGAAGCCCGTCCAGTCGAATGTCTCCGGGCGAGACAGCGGCATCGCCGTTGGGTACTCGACCAGGGAGTCGGTGCCGGGGCCGGGGCCGGCCTTATCGGTCCCGATTCCCACGTGGTCGATCCCGCAGACGTCGACCAGGTGCTCGACGTGGCGGCAGAAGTCGTCGAGGGTGACCTCCCGGGCCTCGGAGAGGAACCCGGGGATGACCACGACCCCGAAGAACCCGCCGCGGTCCGCCACCGCCTTGGCCAGTTCGTCGCTCTTCCCGCGGTCGTGGTAGCAGACGGCCTTGCTGCTCGAGTGGGAAATGACGATCGGGGCGCTGGACACCTTCAAGGCGTCCCATCCCACCTGCTCGCTGCAGTGACTGACATCGACCAGCATCCTGGCCTCGTTGAGGCGCCTGACCATCTCGCGGCCGAAGTAGGACAGCCCACCCTGATGCGCCTCGGTGCAGCCGTCTCCGACCAGGTTGCGCAGGTTGTAGGTGAGCTGCACCATGCGCACGCCGAGGTCGCGGAAGACGTCCACCCTGTCCAGGTCGTCGCCGAACGGCGTGGTGTTCTGGAAGTCGAGGATGAGCCCCCACTTCCCGTCGCGGTGGACCCGCTCGATGTCGGCCGCCCTGCGCACCAGGGTCAAGTCGCCCCCGAGGGCGTCGACGTAGGCGTACGCCTCCGCGATCCGTCGGGAGGCCTGCTCGAACGCATCGCCTGGCCGCATCCCTCCCGAGTAGGTCCCACAGGCCACGGTCACGCCGGACTGCCGCCACAGCTCCCGATACGCGCGGCGGGCCTCCTCGGACGTCTGGAGTTCGCGGAGCGCCATCTCGGCCATCAGCGGCTCCACCTCGTCCCGCGCCTTCCCCTGGAGGGCGGCCTCGGCCAGCGCCGCCCGCATCTTCTCCGTGAACAGGAACCCGCGGGTCACCGGCGGCTGCTGCGCGTCGATGACCAGCGCCTCTGCGTGCAGCCGACGGGCCTCCTCGGGGGTCAGGCTGGGGGTCGGGCGTCTCATAGCAGCCTCCACTCGGACAGCAGGTCGCTCCCGGCCGCCCGGCCTTCGGCTCTGAGCTTCAGCAGGTGGGCGTAGACCGACCGCGCAGCCAGAGGATGAAGGGACGGGGGCACATCGGTATAGATGCGCGACACCAGGTCGGGAATCCTGGCGGGTCCCTGCCGCAGGGCCTCCAGGATCTGCTCCTCGCGCATCCGACGGTGTGCCAGGTACTCTGCGATGACCGCCGCGGGGTCGTCGAGGGGCTCCCCGTGCCCGGGGTAGATCCGCGCGATGGCGCGCTGCCGCAGTCGCTCCAGGGAGCGGAGGTAGGCCGCCATGTCTCCGTCGGGCGGCGCGATGACCACGGTCGAGCCGCTCATGATCAGGTCCCCGGAGAACAGCGCCCGCTCCTCCCGAAGGAAGAAGCACACGTGGTCGGAGGCGTGTCCAGGCGTGTGGATCACCTCGACCGTCGCGCTCCCCCGGACCAGGACTTCCCCGTCGCGCAGCGTGAGCGGAAAGGCCAGCACCGCCGCCCCCGTCGCCCGTGCCAGATGCGCGGCCCCCGGCGCGTGGTCCGGGTGGGAGTGGGTGAGGAGGATCCGGCCGACCCGCTCGCGGCCCAGGGCCGCCATGACGGCCTCGATGTGCCGGGGGTCGTCGGGGCCGGGGTCGATGACCGTCACCTCGCCGGTCCCGACCAGGTAGGTGTTCGTCCCCGGGCCGGTCATGGGAGAGGGGTTGGGGGCGATGACCCGGTGGACCAGGGCAGAGAGCCGCCTCGCGAGCATCGTGCTTCCTCCAGACAGGATCTACGGCCTGATGTCTAGAGTCTCCGGCATTTGGGAAGATACCCAGCGAAGCCTCCGATAAAGGCAAACCCGCCGCGAGGTGGGGACGCAAAGCCACAGGACCCCTCTGGGGTCGGCTGGGTTGCCGAAGAGGGTTTCGTTGCCAGCGGCGAAATCCTCTTACTTCTTTTTGGCCCGCGGAGGGGGATGCGCAATGACCGTCGAGAGCATGCTCGCCGAAGTCGCCGGACTCGTTGACGTCCAGTGCCCGTGGCCGGAGGGGCATCCACGGCGTGTGGCCGGATACTGCGCCCACCTGGCTTCGGCGGCTGCTCTCGACGGGATCGCCACGGCGACCCTCGTCAGGGCCGCCCTCCTCCACGAGATCGGCAAACTGGGCATCTCCGAGCAGGTCCTGCGCAAGGCCGACCGGCTGACCCAGGAGGAGTACGCGGAGGTCAAACGCCACCCCGTCCTGGGGGCCGAGATGTGCCGGCCGCTCCCCGACGGCGAGGCCATCGCGGCGATTGTCCGCAGTCACCACGAACACTGGAACGGCGAAGGCTATCCCGATGGTCTGGCCGGGGAGGCGATCCCGCTGGGCGCCCGGATCCTGGCCATCGCCGACGCCTACGACACCCTGACCATGGACCGGCCGTGGCGGCCGGCCTACACGCCGGAGGAGGCTTTGCAGATCCTCTGGTTTGGGGCCGACACACAGTGGGATCCCCGGCTGGTCGAATTGTTCGATCGGGTGGCGCGCTCGCGGTTCCTCACGGGCGCTCAGGTCTCCAATAGCGCCGCCTAGCGCCTACTCCAACCGCTCAAGCAGCGTCCTGGCCTCTCGGGCTGCCGCGCTGGTCGGATCCAGTTCAATGGCGCGCTCCAGTGCCTGGCGCGCCTCGGTGAGCCGGCCGGCCTTCCACGCCGCCCGGCCCATCCAGAGTTGCGCGCTGGCGGAGCCCGGCATCACCGCGGCGGCCTGCCTGAAGCGGCCGATGGCGGGTCCGTACCAGCCCGTCGAATAGAGCTGGTAGCCCTCGCGCATCAGCCTCTCGAAGTACTTCGGGGGGGTGAGCGTGGGCTCGTCGGCGGCCGGTGACGGCGTGGCCCTCGGTGCTGGACGAGGCCGCGTCCCGGGCGCCGGTGTGGGTGGTGCGCGGTCGGAGGCCGGCCGGCTCGATGGAGTCTCTACCTTCCGGGTGGATTCAAGGCGGCGAGCGGGTCCGACCGTGGGGACGGTGGCTTTGAAGACGGGCCCACCCGCCGACGGCGCAGAGACCGCCAGCCCCGGCGTCACGCGCTTTGCGGCCCGGATCTGCGCGGCCGGAGCCTGCTGGATCAACCTGGCAAACGCCTCCAGGGGCCCGGGACCGGCGGCCAGGAAGCCCAGGACGATCAGCGCGCCCGCGAACTGGACAGAGAGGACCCACGAAGGCGTCGTCCTCGCGGAACGCCGCCTCCGAGCGTCCGGCCCGTCACCCTGCCGCGTCCCCATCTCTTCAGAGAGGGTTCTTCCCATCTTCGCCGGGCAGGAGTCCTGCTCGGGGCCTACCGGAGGGCCCCATCCGGCAACGCGAAGGCCGCAGCGGCCAGGTTCGCGATGTGCCGGCCGATGGCCAGCGAGGCTGTGGCTGCTGGTGAGGGCGCGTTCAGCACGTGGATGGCGCGCGGTGCCTCCACGATGTGGAAGTCGTCCAGCAGTCGGCCATCGGGGGCGACCGCCTGGGCCCGTACCCCGGCGCCGCCGCGGGTCACATCGTCCGGGCGGAGATCGGGGACCAGGCGCTGGAGGGTCCGGACGAACGCCCTGCGGGACAGCGACCGGTAGACTTCGTAGAGCCCCGTCTGCCAGTAGCGAGCGGCCATGCGCCAGAAGCCGGGAAAGACCAGGGTCGCCGCGACCTCTGCGGGTCGGATGTGTCGCCACGAATACCCTTCCCGGGCCAGCGCCAGCACGGCGTTGGGCCCGGCTTCCACCTCGCCGGAGACGGTCCGCGTGAAGTGCACCCCCAGGAACGGAACCTCCGGATCGGGAACCGGGTAGATCAGCCCGCGCACCAGATCCCGGCGCTCCGGCCGCAGCAGGTAGTACTCTCCCCGAAACGGGATGATGCGGATCTCGGGCGCGATCCCGACCATCTGCGCGATGCGGTCGGCGTGCAGGCCCGCGCAGTTGATCACCCAGCGCGCGCGTATTTCGCCTCCGCCCGCCTGCACGACGAAACCGTCCGCATACGGCCTGATGGCAGTCACCGGGGTGGCGGTCCGGACCGAGGCGCCGCGCCGCCTCGCCGCCTCCGCCATGGCCAGCGCGACCCGGCGAAAATCCACGCTGGCGGTCCGCGGAGAGTAGAGCGCCCGCAGTCCCGCCGCGTGCGGCTCGATCTCGCGCAGGCGCTCGGGGCCGATCCGCTCGAGGCCTTCAACGCCGTTGGCTCTGCCGCGCTCGTAGAGGTCGTCCAGGCGGGGCAGTTCGCGGGCGTCGGTGGCAACAATGACCTTCCCCAACTCCGCGACGGGAATCCCCCACTCAGCGCAACATGCGCGCAGCAACCGCGCGCCTTCCACGCACAGGCGGGCCTTGGCCGAACCGGGCCGGTAGTAGATGCCGGAGTGGATCACCCCGCTGTTGTGCCCGGTCTGGTGCATGCCGACATCGGGTTCCTTCTCGAGCACGGCCACGCGGAGGTCCGGATGCCGCCCGGTCAGGGCCAGCGCCGTCGCCAGCCCGACGATGCCGCCGCCGATGACGAGCAGGTCGACCGAGTGGTCATCCATGGATGCCAGCCCCCAGACACCTTCGGACGACCGAGGGCGCGGCCCTGCCAGGCAGGAGACGGCCGGCCCGCCGCCTAGCAGTGGCGGGACGATGACCTCACCGCGCTGGACCCTGGCAGCCGCGATCGTCGGCTCGGGCATCGTCTTCCTCGACTCCACCGTCGTGAACGTGGCGCTCCCCAGCATCGGCCGGGACCTGCCCACCGCCCTCTTCGGCGTGCTGGAGGGACAGTCGTACGTCTACAACGGCCACCTGTTGACGTTGAGCGCGCTGCTCATCCTGGCCGGGGCGCTGAACGACTACTACGGCCGCAGGCGGATGTTCGCGCTGGGTCTGGCCGGCTTTGCCGTGACCTCGGTCCTCTGCGGCCTGGCGCCGACCATGGAATGGCTGATCCTGTTCCGCATCCTGCAGGGGGCGGCCGGGGCGCTGCTGGGTGCCCGGGTCGCTGTCGCTCATCACCGCCACCTTCACAGGCGAGGAGTAGGGGCGGGCCTTCGGGCTCTGGGCGGGAGCGTCGGGGACAACCACTATCCTGGGTCCGGTGATCGGCGGCCTGCTGGTGGATGCGATCTCCTGGCGCATGGCGTTTCTCATCAACGTTCCGCTCGTGGCGTTTGCGCTGTGGGCGACGCTGGCGCATGTGGGAGAGAGCCGCGACGAGCAGGCCTCCGGGGCCTTCGACTGGCTCGGGGCATTCGTCATCGCTGTGGCGGTCGGCGGGCTGGCGTTCGGGGCCATCTACGACCAGCAGCGCGAGTGGCGGGACCCGCTGGCGTTCGTCGTCCTGCCGGTCGGCGCGCTTGCGACGGTGGCGTTCCCCCTCCTGATGGCGCGCTCGTCCAACCCGCTGGTGCCCCTGCACCTGTTCAGGTCGCGCAACTTCACGGTGACCAACCTCTCGACGTTCTTGATCTACGGCGCCCTCTACGTGTCGTTCTACTATGCGCCCCTGTTCATGCAGGGCACGCTCGGCTATACCGCGGCGGCGGTCGGCCTCTCGACCGTGCCGAGGACGCTGTTCCTGGTGTTGCTCTCATCGCGCTTCGGTGCGCTGGCCGGACGGCACGGGCCGCGCTGGTTCATGGCGGTCGGCCCGGCGATCATGGCGGCGGGAGTGCTCTGGCTGGCCCGCGTCCCGTCCGACTCCGCCGCGTGGGCGTTCGGCCCTGGGAACCTGGCGGGCCTGATCCCGCCGGCCGGCTACCTGGTGGACTTCCTCCCCGGGTTCGTCGTCTTCGGCATCGGCCTGTGCATCATGGTGGCGCCGCTGACCACCTGCCTGATGACCTCGGTGCCGGTGCGCCACTCAGGCGTCGCCTCGGCGATCAACAACGCCATCTCGCGGATCGGACCGCAACTGGCCGGGGCGCTCATCTTCGTCGCCATCACGGCGAGCTTCTACGCCGGGCTGGGCGCGCGCGTGCCGGGGCTTGATGTCACATCGCCCCGCCTGCGTGCGCAGATCGCTCCGCTCAACCGGCCGGCGGCCGGCGTTCCAGCCGACCAGGTCGCCGCAGCCCGCCGCGCATCCACCGAGGCCTTTCACCTGGCGATGCTGATCAGCGCCGGGCTGCTGGCAGTCGGCGCGGTCGTCAACGCGGTGTGGAGTACCAATCCGCCTCGGCGCCACCCGACGCCCACCTGACGGAGCAATTACATCCCCGCAGGTTCCGTCAGGCATAGGCACACTCCCCTTTCAGTTTGTCATAATGGGATCGGGCAGGAGCCCTCAGGGCAGCCCTTTGGGGAGATACCCATGCAGGAGTACCCATTCCGGCTCGGCCTGACCTTTGACGACGTCCTCCTGGTGCCGAAGCGTTCGGGCGTGACCAGCCGGGCCCAGGTGGAGACCCGGTCCCTCCTCACCCGGCACATCGAGGTGGCGGTGCCCATCGTCAGTGCCAACATGGATTCGGTCACCGAGAGCGAGATGGCCATCGCCATGGCCCGCGAGGGCGGCATCGGCATCATCCACCGGTTCCTGACCGTGGAGCAGCAGGTGGCGGAGGTGCGCCGGGTCAAGCGGGCGGAGAGCATCGTCATCGAGGAACCCTACAGGTTCGGCCCCACCCGCACCGTGCGCGACGCGGTGACCTTCATGGAGGAGCACGGTTCCGCGGGACTGCTGATCGTCGACGGCGACGGGCAACTCCTGGGGATGGTGACGGCCCGCGACCTCCTCTTCGCCGACGGGCAAGACCGGCCCCTGGCCTCGGTCATGACGCCCCGGGAGCGGCTCATTACGGCGCCGCCGGACGTTAGCCTGGAGGAAGCGCGGGCGATCCTCCACAAGCACCGCATCGAGAAACTCCCGCTGGTGGACGGAGAGGGACGCCTGAGGGGTCTGATTACCAGCCGGGACATCCGCAGCCGCCTCAAACACCCCGGCGCCACCAAGGACACCAAGGGGCGCCTGCGGGTGGGGGCAGCGGTCGGGATTCGCGGCGACTACCTGGAACGGGCCGACGCCGTGGTCGCCGAGGGTGCAGATGTCCTGGTGCTGGATGTGGCCCACGGCCACACCGACGCCGCCCTGTCGGCACTGGAGCGGCTGCGCGAGCGGTTCCCGGAGGTGGACCTGGTCGCCGGCAACGTCGCCACGGCTGAAGGGACCATCGACCTGATCGAGCGCGGTGCCGACGCCGTCAAGGTGGGGGTGGGGCCCGGCTCAACCTGCACCACCAGGATCGTCACCGGCGCCGGCGTGCCGCAGCTCACGGCGATCATGGACTGCGCCCGTGTCGCGCGAGCGCGTGGGGTGCCGATCATCGCCGACGGCGGCATCCGCAACTCCGGCGACCTGACCAAGGCCCTGGCCGCAGGCGCCCACACGGTGATGCTGGGGAACCTGCTGGCCGGCACCGAGGAGGCACCCGGCGCACTCATCATCCGCAATGGCCGACAGTACAAGACCTACCGCGGCATGGCCAGCCTGTGGGCCGCGGCCCGGCGCCACGCCCTCGACGCCCCGATGGAAGACGAGGACATCAGTCAGATCGTCGCCGAGGGTGTCGAGGCCACCGTGCCCTACCGGGGCAAGGTGACAGACGTGCTGGCCCAGCTCGTCGGCGGCCTGCGGTCGGGGATGAGTTACTGCGGGGCGCGGACGATCCCCGAACTTCACGAGAGGGCCGAGTTCATGCAGATCACGCAGGCCGGCATGAAGGAGAGCCTGCCGCACGATGTGGAGCCGCTCTGATGACGACGCTCGTTGAGATGAAGTGCACCGCCTGCCGGGGCGGCGAGCCCACGCTGACCGACGCCGAGATCGCCGACCTGCACCCGCAGGTGCCCGACTGGCAACTGGTCGAGCGCGACGGGATCCGGCGCCTGGAGCGCGTCTTCAAGTTCAAGACCTTCGCCCAGGCCCTGGCCTTCACCAACAAGGTCGGCGAACTCGCCGAGGCCGAGGGGCACCACCCGGCGATCCTGACCGAGTGGGGTCGGGTCACCGTGACCTGGTGGACGCACAAGATCAAGGGGCTCCACCGCAACGACTTCATCATGGCGGCCAAGACAGACCAGGCGTTCGCCTCGGCGAGCGCCTCCATGTCCTCGGGCTGAGCGACCGGTCAGGGCAACCGGAGCACGACCCAGAGCAACAGCGCCAGGAAGACCGCGCTGGTGGCCTTGTCCACGACCACGACCGCCGCCTCCTCCAGAGGCGGCGGGCCCCGTCGTACCCGACCCTTAAGGATGTCCTCAAGCGGCCCCACGACCCCCACAGCCAGCACGATCACCTGGGAGAGCGGGCTCTGGCCTGTGAGATACCTCTGCGCGCCGATCCAGAGGAGCCCGAGGAAGAGCATCAGGTTGATCAGGTGCAGGATCCTGGCGACAGTGTTCATCTGTGACCTCCCGGGAGGCCATGCCTATGCCGACAAGGACTTCCCCCCGCAGCCTCCGAACCCCCTCTCGATGTCCGAGGTCCGACGAAAGGTCATCACGGCTATCTTCGCCGACCTGGTGGGCTCGACCGGACTCACCGAACGGCTCGATCCCGAGGAGGCGCGCGAGGTCGTCGGGCTGTTCTACACCACGGTGCAGCAGGCGGTCGAGCGGTTCGAGGGCACCGTGGCCAATCTTCTGGGCGACGCGGTCCTGGCGGTCTTCGGGTTGCCGGTGGCGCACGAAGACGACCCCGAGCGCGCCGTCGGGGCGGGCCTGACCATGCGGGACGCCATGGCCGGCCTGAATGAGCGCCTGGCCGCCGACTATGGCCTGGACCTGGCCGTCCGCGTCGGGATCAACACCGGGGAGGTCGTGGCGGCCTCGGGCGTCACCTTCGACCGCGACTTCCTCATCGCCGATGCGGTCACCACGGCCGCGCGCATCCAGCAGGCGGTGCAGCCCGGCACCGTGGTAGTCGGCGAGCGCACCTACCGCCTGATCCGTCAGCGCTTCGAGTGTCAGGAACTGCCGCCGCTGGAGGTGAAGGGGAAGACCGCGCCCCTGCGCGTCTGGGAGGTCGTCGCTCCCCTGCCTGCGCGACAGGAGGCCGCGGGGGTCGCCTCGCCGCTGGTCGACCGGCAGATCGAACTCGAGGTCCTGCGCCAGCTCTTCGAGCGCAGCCGCAGCGAAGGGCTGGTCCACCTGGTCACGGTGGTGGGGCAGCCCGGCATCGGCAAGAGCCGGCTCCTGCGCGAGTTCCTGGCCGACGCCGCCCGAACCGAACCGCCGCCGCTGGTCCTGCGCGGACGGAGCCCGGCGTTCGGCGGCCAGATCGGCTACCACGCGCTGCTGGACATCCTGCGGGAGCAAGGCGGGCTCCAGGACACCGATGCCTCCGAGGCAGTACGCGCGAAACTGAATGAGTGGCTGCGCCGGGTGCTGCCCGATCACCCCGGCCTCCTCGACGGATTGCTCGTGACCTTCGGGATGACCAAGGGGGCGCCGGCGGATCCCGAGCAGCTCCGCCGGGAACTCTTGGCGGCGTGGAGGACGCTGCTCTTTGGCCTGGCCGCGTCCCGACCGGTCGTTGCGGTATTTGAGGACGTCCACTGGGCCGACGACGGGGTGCTCGACCTGATCGACTCCCTGGTCACCGGCGCAGATAGCGTCGCGCTCTACCTGGTCTGTCTGAGCCGGCCTGAACTGTTGGAGCGGCGGCCGCATTGGGGCGGAGGGCGGCGCAACGCCATGACGATCGACCTCCGGCCGCTTCGCCTGCAGCAGACCCGCCAACTCGTGGACGCCATGGGGCCATCGCTGACACCGCAGATGCAGGAGACAATCGCTCAACGAGCCGAGGGCAACCCTCTGTTCGCGGAAGAACTCGTCCGTATGTTTGCCGACCGTGCGGAGGCCGACCGCGCTGCGACCGCAGACGCCACCGTCCCTGACACCGTCCAGGCAGTAATCACCGCGCGGATCGACCGGCTGCGGCCCGAGGAGCGCCGGGCCCTGCAGGCAGCGGCGGTCATCGGCCGGACCTTCTGGCCCTCGGCAGTCGCCGAACTCGCGGCCCTGTCCGTCGAAGAGGCCCGACACGCCATCCAGCTCCTGATGGCCAAGGACCTGGTCGCCGGACACCAGTCGTCGACCATTGCCGGCGAGACGGAGTACGCATTCCGGCAAACCCTTACCCGCGATGTGGCGTATGGGATGCTGCCGCGCTCGCAGCGCCAGCGCGCCCACGCCCTGGCGGCCCGATGGCTGGAGGAACGGCTGGGCGAGCGCGCCGAGGAGGCGATAGAGGTCCTGGCGGAACACTTCCGCACGGCCGGCGACCACGCGAAGGCGGCGGCCTATCTCCAGCGCGCCGCGGCGAAGGCCCGGCGCCTGTACGCCAACCACGATGCCATCCGCCTCTACGACCAAGCGCTGGAGGCCGCGTCGAAGGCGTCGCTGGCCGAGCAGATCCCTCGGATCGCCCTCGGCCGCGGCGAGGTCCACCAGTTGCTCGGCCGGTATCCTGCGGCGCTGGCCGACCTCGAGATGGGCCTGGCCGTGGCCCAACAGACTGGAGACCGCGCGCTGGAGGTGGTGTTGGAACACCGCATCGGGTTCGTCCACCACCGCGAAGCCCGACTGGAGGAAGCCGAAGCGCACTTCACGCGCGCCGCGGAGTTGGCACGGGCGCAGGGTGACCGTCAGACGCTCGGGCTCTCGCTGGTGGATCTGGCCACGGTCAACTGGGACCGGGGCTGCATGCCGGCCGCCGACCGGATCCTCACCGAGGGGATTACCCTCCTGCGGGACCTCGGCGACCGCTCGAGCCTGGCCCGCGCCTTGAACCTCCGATGCATGCTGCACCTGGCACTCGGCAACGGTGCCGAAGCCCTCGCGGCCGCGCAGGAGGCCCTGGTCACCGCGCGCGAGGCCGGCGACCGATCCCGGGAAGCCACCAGCCTCAGCTACCTGAGCGTCGTGCACAACTGGCTGGGACGGTCGCGGGTCGGCATCGAGTACGCGACGGCAGCGCTGGCGATCGCGGAATCCATCGGCGACCGCCGACGCATGGCCTACGCCAAGGAGTTCCTGACGCAGGCCCTGACGGACCTGGGCGAGTGGGGCGAGGGCATCCGCCTGACCCTGGAGTACCTGCCTCTGGCCTACGAGGTAACACCGCAGGAACTCCTCTTCTGCTATACGTTCCTTGGTCTGATGTACTACGAGATCGGGGTGTGGGATCGGGCCAGGGAGGCGTTCCGGACTGCCGCAACCTTTCCGACGAGCAGCCCCGGGTGGAGAAAAGTCAGCCTGATGGCGATGGCGTATGTGGCCCGCCTCGACCAGGACCTCCACGCGCTCCACCAGGTGCTCGATCAGCTCCTCCCCCTCCCGGCGGGGCAGTTTGTGCCGACCGATGGAGCGGTCATCCTCCCCATAGCCGAGGCGCTACGGGACGCGGGCCGCCTCGATGATCTGCGCGGGTTTCTGGCGAACCACGGACCGGTGATCGAACGGCTGGCGGCCCCCCCGCATCTGGCGGCGCTGGACTCCGCCAAGGCGCTGCTGGCGCTCCGCGACGGCGACCGCCACGCCGCCCGCGCGCACCTGGACGAGGCAGTCCGGCTGGCGGAGTCGTGCGAGCACGTCGTGACGATCCGCCGGGCCCGCGAGGTGCGGCTGGAGGCGTTCAACACCGAAGAAGACCGCCAGGCGCTGCGGGGGCTCTACGCGCGCATCGCGGACGGACTGCCCGATGACCTCCGGGAGGTCTTCCTGGCGAGCCCCCGCGTGGCGCCCATCGTTGGGGGGGTCTGAGGACGCGCGCAGGCCCGCCGCGGTCGTGCAGCGCCGGCACAGGCTGTCGGCGCCCTGCGACCCGAAGATCACGTTCGGTGGCGCCGTACCGCGAGCGCGGCCGCCAGCGCCGCGCCGCACGCCGGTGCCACGCCGGCCAGGCCAAACATCGCCGGCAGGCCCAGCATCCGCCCCGCGAACCCGCCGCCAATGGCGCCGAAGGCGATCCCGATCTCCAAAAAGATCCCCATCGTCGCCATCGCGCTGCCTTGCTCCCGCGGGGGGATCAGGTCCGCCGCCAGCGCGTAGAGCGCGGGCGAGCCGATGCCCAGCGCGAGGCCCGAGAGCCCGGCCGCCAGCACCAGCATCCACCCGTCCGCCAGTGCCGTGGTCCACATGCCCAGCATGCCCAGGACCAGCCCGGGCAGGATCACCGGGATCCTGCCGACCCGGTCCGAGATCCGGCCTGAGGTCACCTGGGCCAGCAGGATCCCCAGCGCGTGGGCCGTGAACACCAGGCCCGGGTTCTCCAGCCCGCGGCGGGCGGCGTGGGCCGGCAGCAGCCCCACGTTTGCCCCGAAGGGGACCATCATCAACAGCATGAGCAGGCCCGGCCCCATCAACGCGCGGTGGAGGGTGTAGCGGCGGCCGGGCCCCTCCGGCCCCCGCCGCAGCGCGCGCATCGGCCAGGCCAACGCCGCCGCGAGCAGTGCCACAGCGGCGCTGGCGGCAAACAGCCACGCGTAGCCTGATCGCCTCGCCAGCGCAACTCCGGCCGGCGGCCCGAGCACCTGGGCCAGCGTCAGGGACACACTGTAGAAGCCGAAGGCCTCACCCCGCTGCCTCGGCGGCGCCAGGGCGACGGCCAGGGACTGGCCGGACGTGATGAAGACTGCGATGGCCAGACCCGTCAGGGCCCGGAAGGCCAGGACGCCGGGGACCGACGCGGCCAGCCAGTAGCCCAGCGCGGCCGTCGCGTAGAGGCCGACCCCAACCAGCAGCGCCCATGCGCCCCCGCCGCGATCCACCCACCACCCGACCCACGGCCGGGCGGCCAGTGAGGTGAGGGCGATCAGCCCCACCATGGCTCCCAGCACCACTTCGTCGGCACCCAGATCGAGCACGTAGAGCGGAAGGCCGGCGCTCAGCAGCTGGACGCTCGCGGTGCCCCCCAGGGCCACCGCGCACAGCCGCAGGAAGGCGGGGGAAAAGATGCGCGCCGGCGAGGGCCGTGCAGGCCCCTCGCCGGCCACCGCGGGCGTGATGGGCCGATTCACGGCTCGCAGGGGAGCCGGAGGGGTGCCGCGTCTACCCCTTGTCGGTCCCCTCCCGGGCCAGGTAGTCTTCCACCAGCAGCAGCCCGCCCTCGCCGGCGCGGCGCACGACGCTCAGCAACTTCTCCATGCTGGAGACCTCCTCCAGTTGTTCCTCGACGAACCACTGGAGGAACTGCTGCGTGGTGTAGTCGTGCTCCTTGACGGCCAGCTCCAGGATGCCGTGGATCTGCCTGGTGACGTCCTGTTCCCACCGCAGCGAGAGGCCCACCGCCTCCTCGGCCGTGGCGAACTCGTTCTTGGGACCGGCGACCGCCGGAATCGCGACCTTCGCGCCCGCGTCCACCAGGTATTTGATGAACCGCATGGCGTGGTCGCGCTCTTCCTCGGCCTGACGGTAGAAGTGTTTGGCCAGCCGGGGCAGGTTCTCGGTGTCGAAGTGCGCCGCGATGGCCACGTACTGAAGGAACGCGCCGAATTCACGGCCGACCTGCTCGTTGATGGCCGTGTTCATCTCCTGGCTGATCAGCATGGGACCTCCTCCGGCCCATCCCCCCACATCCGCCGATCCGCCTGTGAGGGAACCGGATCCTCGTGGTCAACACCTAACATTCTAGGGGCCTTCGCTCAGGCCCTCCACCCCTGCAGGACGCGAATGTAGTTGGAGCGCTCGAACGCGGCGGGGTCCGGGCAGCGCGACAGGCTCATGCTGCCGCGCATCTGCGCCAGGGAGGTGTAGCCGTGCTCGGTCATCCAGGCCTCCAGGCCCTGACGCACCAGGCGCAGGTAGCCCGGACCGTGGCGCAGCAACGCCGAGACCATCTGCACCGCGTCCGCGCCGGCCATGATGGCCTTGATGGCGTCGGTGGCCGAGTGCACTCCGCCGGAGACGGCCAGCGAGGCCGAGACCCGGCCGGAGAGCACGGCCAGCCAGCGCAGCCGCAGGAGCAGTTCTCCACTGCTGGACAACTCCAGCCGGGGCACGACGTCCAGGGTCTCGATGTCGATCTCCGGCTGATAGAACCGGTTGAAGAGCACCAGGCCGTCGGCGCCGGCCGCGTCGAGTTCGGCCGCGAAGTGCGCCAGGGACGAGAAGAAGGGCGAGAGTTTGACCGCGATGGGAATCGACACCGTCGTCCTGACCGCCCGGAGGATGTCGAGGGTACGCCCCTCGACGGCGGCGGCGGGTTCCTGGGGGTCGGTCGCCAGGTAGTAGACGTTCAACTCGATGGCATCCGCGCCCGCCTCCTGCATCCGGCGGGCGTAGGCCATCCAGCCGCCGGTTGTGACCCCGTTGAGCGAGGCGATCACCGGCACCCCCACGGCCCGCTTGATGCGCTCCAGGTGTCTCAGGTACTGCTCGGGCCCCAGCGCGAACTCGCTCGGACGCGGAAAGTAGGAAAGCGCCTCGGGGAAGGACTCGGCGTGCACCTCCATGTGGTGGACCGTGGCGAGTTGCTCCTGCACGATCTGCTCCTCGAAGAGGGAGTGCATGATGATGGCCGCAGCCCCGGCGTCTTCCAGCCGCTTGACCGTGTCCAGGTCGTCCACCAACGGCGAGGCGCCCGGCATGAGCGGATGCGGCAGCGACAGACCCAGGTAGGTCGTGGAGAGGTCCATCGGGCCGCCTCAGGTGCCGGCCGCGTCTGCCGGCGCCATCGCCGAGGCGGCAGCCGGTGCCGGCGTCGCGACGGCGCCCGATGCCGACGTCGGTGCAGCCACCGGCGTCTGCGCGAGTTGCTCGTAGGCCCGGTAGCGCGCCAGGACGTCCCGCCGCGCCATCTCCAACAACTCCCGCGCCCGCTGGCGGTCCATCCCCTCTACCATCCGGAAGCGGACCTCGTTGTAGGTGAACTTGGCCAGGTCCACCTTCGGCGGGCCCGAATCCAGTTGCAGTGCCGGCTTGCCCTCGGCCAGACGCCGGGGATCGTAGCGGAGCAGGGGCCAGTAGCCGCTCTCGACGGCCAGCTTCTGCTGCTCGGCGCCGAAGGCCAGATCGTAGCCGTGCATGATGCAGGGACAGTAGGCAATGATCAGCGCCGTGCCCGGGTACGCATCGGCCTCCTGGAACGCCCGCACGGTGTGGGCATCCTTGGCGCCGAAGGCCACCCGCGCCACGTAGACGTTGCCGTAGGTCATGGCGAGGGCCGCCAGGTCCTTCTTCTGGGTGGCCTTGCCGGCCGAGGCAAACTTGGCCGCGGCCCCGCGAGGGGTGGCCTTGGACTGCTGCCCGCCGGTGTTGGAGTAGACCTCCGTGTCCAGCACCAGGATCTTGACGTCCCGCCCCATGGCCAGGACGTGGTCGAGTCCGCCGTAGCCGATGTCGTAGGCCCAGCCGTCGCCGCCGATGATCCAGACGCTCTTGCGCACCAGGTAGTCGGCCAGCAGTTCCAGGCGGCGCGCGTCGGGCCCCTCCAGCGCCGCCAGGCGCGCCCGCAGGGCGGCGACCCGCTCGCGCTGCCGGGCGATGCCGGCCTCGGTGAGCTGGTCGCCGTTGAGCACCGCGGCCGCCAGTTCTTCCCCGATCTGGGGCGCCAGACGCTGGACCAGGTCGCGGGCCTGCCCGGCCAGCATGTCCACCGCCAGGCGCATGCCCAGCCCGAATTCGGCGTTGTCCTCGAACAGGGAGTTGGACCAGGCCGGACCCCTCCCGTCATGGTTGGTCGTATAGGGGGTGGTCGGCAGGTTGCCGCCGTAGATGGATGAGCACCCGGTGGCGTTGGCGATCAACAGCCGGTCGCCGACGAGCTGGGTCAGCAGCTTGATGTACGGCGTCTCGCCGCAGCCGGCGCACGCCCCGGAGAACTCGAACAGCGGCGTCATGAACTGCGTGTCCTTGACGTCGTGCTTCAACCGCGTCCGGTCGAATTCAGGTAGGGTCAGGAAGAACTCCCAGTTCCGCCGCTCGGCCTCCCGCAGCGGCAGCTGCGGCGCCATGTCGATGGCCTTGTGCTTGGGGTTGGCCTTGTCCTTGACCGGACAGACCATCACGCACAGGCTGCACCCGGTGCAGTCCTCGGGAGAGACCTGGAGCGAGTAGAGGTGCCCCTTGATCTCCTGGCTGCGGTAGGGCATGGACTTGAAGGTGGGCGGCGCGCCGTCCAGATGCTGCGGCTCGTAGATCTTGGCCCGGATGACCGCATGCGGGCAGACGAAGACGCACTTGTTGCACTGGATGCAGATGGCCGGATCCCACACCGGGATCTCGTGGGCGATGTTGCGCTTCTCCCACCTGGTCGTACCCACCGGCCAGGTCCCGTCCGGGGGGAAGGCGCTGACCGGCAGCCGGTCGCCATCCCCGGCCATCATGGCGGCGGTGACCCGTCTGACGAAGTCGGGTGCCGACTCGGGCACCAGCGGCCGGCGCGGGGCTTCTGCCGTCACGCGGCCGGGGATCCTGACCTCGTACAGGTTGGCCAGGGTCTCATCGACGGCCTGCCAGTTCCGCCGGACGACCTCGTCGCCCTTGCGCCCGTAGGTCTTCTGAATGGCCTCCTTGATCTTGGCGATGGCTTCATCCCGCGGCAGCACCCCTGAGATGGCGAAGAAGCAGGTCTGCATGATGGCGTTGATGCGGCCGCCCATGCCGGTCCGCTGCGCGATCTCGACGGCGTTGATGACGTAGAACCTCAGCCGCTTCTCGATGATCTGGGCCTGGACGTCACGGGCGAGGTGGTCCCAGACCTCGTCGGGCCCATAAGGGGCGTTCAGCAGGAAGACCGCGCCGGGCGCCGCGTAGTCCAGCACGTTGTACCGCTCCATGAAGGGGAACTGGTGGCACGCGACAAAGTTGGCGCGCCGGATCAGATACGATGAGCGGATCGGTCGGGGGCCGAACCGCAGGTGCGAGATGGTCATCGCCCCCGATTTCTTGGAGTCGTAGACGAAGTAGCCCTGGGCGTAGTACGGTGTTTCTTCCCCGATGATCTTGATGGAATTCTTGTTGGCCCCCACGGTGCCGTCGGCGCCGAGCCCGAAGAACACCGCCCGGACCACATCGTCGGGCTCGATGTCCAACTCCGCGTCGACGGGCAGCGAGAGGCCGGTCACGTCGTCGGTGATCCCCACGGTGAAGTGCCGCCTGGGCGAGGTCCTGGCCAGTTCCGCAAAGACCGCGACCACCATCGCCGGGGTGAACTCCTTGGACGCCAGGCCGTAGCGGCCGCCGATCACGACGGGCTCGGCGGCGAAGCGGCCCGCGCCCTCTTCGCGCAGCGCCGCGACCACGTCCAGGTACAGCGGCTCACCGAGTGCCCCGGGCTCCTTGGTCCGGTCCAGGACCGCGATGGCCCGCACCGTCGGCGGCAGGGCCGCGACGAAGTCGGCCGCAGCAAACGGCCGGTAGAGGCGGACCTTGACCACACCCACCTTCTCGCCGGAGGCCAGCATCCACTCCACGGTCTCGTGCGCGGTCTCGGCGCCAGATCCCATGAGCACGATGATCCGCTCGGCCTCCGGGTGGCCGACATAGTCGAACAGGTGGTACTGCCGGCCGGTCAGGCGGGCGAACCGGTCCATGATGTCCTGAACCAGCGTGGGGCAGGCCAGGTAGAACGGGTTGCACGCCTCGCGCGCCTGGAAGAACGTGTCGGGGTTCTGGGCGGTCCCCCGGAGCACCGGGCGGTCCGGGGTCAGGGCCCGCTCCCGGTGGGCGCGGATGGCCTCGTCGGGGAGCATGGCCCGCAGGTCGTCATCGGAGAGCATCTCGATCTTGGCGACCTCGTGGGACGTACGGAAGCCGTCGAAGAAGTGCAGGAACGGCACGCGGCTGCGCAGGGTCGCGGCGTGCGCGATGCAGGCCAGGTCGTGGGCCTCCTGCACCGAGCCCGACGCCAGCATCGCGAAGCCGATCTGGCGGCAGGCCATGACGTCGGAATGATCGCCAAAGATCGAGAGGGCGTGGGTGGCCACGGTCCGGGCCGAGACGTGCATCGCGAAGGCCGTCAGTTCTCCCGCGATCTTGTACATGTTGGGGATCATCAACAGCAGCCCCTGAGAGGCGGTGAACGTGGTGGTGAGGGCACCCGCCTGCAGGGCCCCGTGCACGGCGCCGGCCGCTCCGGCCTCCGACTGCATCTCCACCACCTGGGGGACCGTGCCCCACAGGTTCGGCCGCCGCTCGGCCGCCCACTCGTCGGCGAACTCGCCCATGGGCGACGAGGGTGTGATCGGGTAGATGGCGATGACCTCGCTGGCGCGGTAGGCGACCGAGGCGGCCGCCTCGTTGCCGTCGAGCGTCACCGGGGCGCGCGGGGTGACTTGACTCATGCCGATCCTCCTCACCGGGTCCCCTATCGGGCCGTCCTCCATGAGGGTAGCCCCGGGCCGGGGATGACAGGTATACATCCTCGACCCGATGGAGACTCCAGGCCGATGCGTCCAGGAGGGCGGGCCCGAACGCGGCCTCAGGCGGCGGAGCCTTTGGCGTACCGGACCTCGATGCGCGAAATCACGAAAGGCGACTGCTTCAGGATCTCGGACCGGATGACCTCTCCCTGGCGGACGTCGGGGCTCCCCCACGCCGAGAGCCTGACGAGCGCGGCCTCGGGCAGGCCCTGGAGCACCAGGACCGCGCCGCCGGCCGTCTCGGCCTGGGTGATGGCCCAGGTCTCCCCGGGGCCCTGCTGGACCAGGACCGGCAGGAGGTAGCGGTCTGGTGGGGCTGTGGACGTCCAGCGTGCCAGCAGCCGTGGAAGCCGAGCGGGGCCGTTCCCCCAGGAGGCGGGCGCGGGCCGGGCAACCGGGAAGACGAACTCGGACAGCAGCCTCGCGGTGTCCGGATGCAGCGGATCCAGGGCCAGCCCCAGCCTCAGCCCGTAGACGCTGTCGCGGACGTAGGCGACCCGGCCCGCCATCCCCACGCGGTCGCCGAACCACAGCAACAGCAGCCAGACACGTTCGGCGTCGAACCGGACCCGTGGCACGAGCAGCCCGGCGCCGTGGTGGTGCGCGTCCACGAGCACGCCGATCCCGACCTGTCCCTCCTCGGTCGCGTAGCGGACCGGCACGGCGACCTGGAGCCTGGGCAGGCTGCGGCGTTCACCCCGGCGGCGACCCGGAAGCCACATCCCTGCTGGATTGTGCCCGAGACCGAGGGACTTCAGTCCGCCCGCCGCGGCACCTCGCCCGCGGCATCGGCTGCAGCCAGCGCCTGGAACACCTGGGCGCTCACGTGGATCCCGTCGTAGAACCGCTCCAGGCTCAGGTTCTCGTTGGGGGCATGGTTGTTCTCGTCGGCGTTGGCGTACGGAACGCAGAGGTGCGGGACGCCGAGGACATCCGGCCAGACGGCGTTGGGCAGGCTCCCGCCGCTGCTTGGGATGATGACCGGCTCGACCCTGCGGATGGCTGCCACGGCCCGGGCGACCACTGCGACCGCCGGATGGTCGGGCGCCGTGCGGCTGGGCTCCATCCGCCCCAGGCCGCGGTCGACTACCTGGATCCTGGGATCGACCTTCGCGGCGTGGGCCCTGACCTTCTGGAAGATTTCCTCCGTCGCCTGATCCGCCACCAGGCGGAGGTCGATCCGGCACTCGGCGGTCGCGGGGATGATCGTCTTGGACCCGGAACCCACGTACCCGCCGGCCACCCCCTGGATGTTGATGTAGGGCTCCAGCATGATCCGCCGCCAGTACGTCGGGCCGTCGATGGCGAGCCTTTCCAGACCCATCGTCGCGGCAAACACCTCCGGCTCGAAGTCCAGCGCTGCCAGCAGCCGCTCCTCGGTCGGACCGATGGGCCGCACGCGGTCGTAGAAACCCTCGATCAGCACGCGGCCGGACGGGTCCACCATCGTCGAGAGCAGGTGCACCAGCATCCAGACGGGGTTGGGGACCACGCCGCCCTTGTTCCCCGAGTGGTTGTCCCGCATGGCACCCTGGGCGACCAGGGCGATCTGGAGGACGCCCCGGTTGCCCAGCGAGATGACCGGCGCGCCGGACGGGTGTAGACCGCCGTCGGAGATGTAGACGAGGTCCGCGCCCAGTCTCGCCCGGTGCGCCCGGACGAAGGACGCCAGGTGCTTGGAGCCCAACTCCTCCTCGCCTTCGAAGACGAACTTCAGGTTGAGCGGCGGGCCGCCGGCCGCCTGCGTCCAGGCGTGGGCGGCCAGCAGGTGGGTGAGCAGTTGCCCTTTGTTGTCCCCGGTCCCGCGGCCGTACAGCCGGCCGTCGCGCACCGTGGGCTCAAACGGCGGGCTCGTCCACAGGTCCAGCGGCTCGGGCGGCTGCACATCGTAGTGGCCGTAGACGAGCAGAGTAAACGCTCGGGGATCCGTGCGGAGCTCGCCGTAGACCACCGGCTGGGTGGGCGTGGTGATGACCTCGGCGCCGACGCCCAGGTCGCGCATGATCCCTGCCAGCAGCGCGGCGCACTCCTTGACCCCCTCATCCTGCGCGCTGATGCTCGGCTGCCGCACCAGGGTCTTGAGAATCTCGAGGGATTCCGCTCGGTGATCGTCGATGTAGCCGTGCACACGATCGGTTGCCATCCTGCCTCCTCCTCGCTGACATCCAAGGGACGCGGCCGATCTTCCCGGCCGCGCCGGGATGGGGATCATCGACTCCACGCCAGCGCCAGGCCCGCGGCCAACCCTGCAAGCACGGCCAGGGCGGCAGCCGCCAGCAGCCAGGTGCGCCCATCTCCCCGCCGCCGGCCCAGGGCGGAGCGCCGGGCAAGTCCGGCATCGAAGGCAAATGCCGGCGCAGGAGGCGGCGGGAGCATGGCGACCTCGGAGGGCGCAGGGAGGACGGGCTCGGCCCGGGGCGGCACCGGCCGGACGCCCGCTGGCTCCGGCTGGACCGGCTGCGGCGGAACCGGTTCCAGCCGGGGCGGTTCCGGTGGCGCCGGCTCCTGGGAAGCCGTCGGTGACTGGACCAGTGACTGGCCCGCCTCCGGAAGGCGCACCGTGCGCCGGACCTCCCGGAACGCGCGCTCGACGAGATTGACCGTGCGGACCTTCGGCCACAGCAGCGGGGAGAACCGGTAGAACGTCAGACACGCCGCCAGGTCGGACTCCAGGCTGGCCACGGCCCGGTGGGCCTGCACAGCCCAGCGCGCCCGCCACTCCCGGAATCTGCCGACGGCCGCCGCCAGATCCGGCGCGGAAAAGATCGCCCGGGCTTCCGCCAGACATGCAGCCCGCCACCGACGGTCGACCATCCGTGAGAGCGCCAGCAACCGGTGCGCCACGCTGATCTGGATCGGGATCCCGGGATACACCTCCGGAATCGTCCGGAGCAGAGCGGGGTGGCCGTCGCAGCAGACGAGGAGCAGGTGCCTGCCGACTCCTCCTGCCTTCAAGTCGCGGAGCACGGCCAGCCACTCCCGGTCGTGTTCCCCCGGCACAGCGCGCCAGGCCAGGGGATGGGCCCGGCCGTCCCGGTCGAGTCCCAGGGCGCAGAGCACGGTCACGCCGCCCCCGGGAGCCCCCGGGCTGCGCAGGCCGTCGAGGAGGAGAAAGGCAATCTCAGGACGCGGCGAGGTGGATGGGTCGCCACGGGCAGGTTGGTCGATGCTGCGCTCCACTGTCGCACCCGGCAGGCCAACGGCCAGGCACTGTGTTCGGGACGGGAAGCCCGGACGCCTGTTGCTCCCTGGCCGTGCCATCCCCTCCCGACCCTGCTACACTGGTGTCGTCTCACCATCCGACGGGGGGACCACGGTGGACCCAGAGTTTCCCAGCGGTACCGTCACCTTCCTCATTTACCGACATCGAGGGCTCCACGCGCCTGCTGCAGACCCTCGGGACACGGTACCCCGACCTGCTGGAAGAACACCGCCGGCTGATCCGGGAGGCCATCAGGGCTCAGGACGGCTGCGAGGTCAACACCGAGGGCGACAGTTTCTTCGTGGCGTTCACGGGAGCAGTCCGCGCCGCCGTGGCCGCCGCGGAGGCACAGCGGGCCCTCGAAGGCTTCCCCTGGCCGGGGGGACTGCCCTTCCGCGCCCGCATGGGTCTCCACACGGGGGACGCCGTCCCTGTCGGTCACGACTACGTCGGACTGGACGTCCACCGCGCGGCCCGCATCTGCGCCGCCGGCCACGGCGGACAGATCCTGGTCTCCCAAGCGACGAAAGAGATCATCGAGCACGCCCTCCCGGCGGGCCTCGGCCTCCGCGACCTGGGGGCGCACCGCCTCAAGGACCTCTCGAAACCTGAGCGCCTGTTCCAGCTCGTGGCGCCGGATCTGCCCGATGCCTTTCCGCCGCTGCGGACGTTGGAGGCGATCCCCAACAACCTGCCGATCTAGCTCACCAGTTTCGTCGGCCGCGAGCGCGAACTCGCCCAGGCCCGACGGCTGCTGGACGGGACGCGGCTGCTGACGCTCACGGGCCCCGGGGGCACCGGCAAGACCCGGCTGGCCATGCAACTGGCCGCCGAGGTGGTCGACCAGTTCCCAGACGGCGTCTACTTCGTCCCGCTCGCGCCGATATCAGACCCCGGCCTCGTCGCGTCTGCCATCGCCCAGAGCCTCGAGGTGCGCGAGACGGGCAGTCGGCCCATCCTCGACCGCCTGCAGGAATACCTGGACGGCAAGAGGCTCCTCCTGGTCCTCGACAACTTCGAGCAGGTCATCGCCGCGGCGCCCGTCGTTGGCGACCTGCTCAAGACCAGCACCCATCTGAAGGTCATCGCCACCACGCGAATCCCCCTGCACCTGTCCGGTGAACAGGAACTCCCGGTCCCGCCGCTGCGGCGTCCCGATCCCAGGCACCCACCGGGGGTGGAGTCCCTCTTGCAGTACGAGGCCGTCACGCTGTTCATCCAGCGGGCCGTCGCCGTGAAGCCCGACTTCACCATCACCAACGAGAATGCGCCGGCGGTGGCGGAGATCGCCTCGCGGCTGGACGGGCTGCCGCTGGCCATCGAACTCGCCGCGGCGCGGGTCAAACTCTTCCCCCCCAGGCGATGCTCGCGCGGCTCCAGCGCCGCCTCAGTTTCCTGAGCGGCGGCCCGCGGGACCTGCCGGCGCGGCAGCAGACCCTGCGCGATGCCATCGCCTGGAGCTACGATCTGCTCGACGAAGGCGGCAGGCGGCTGCTGGCGCGCGTCGCGGTCTTCGTCGGCGGGTGCAGCCTCGAGCAGGCGGAGGCTGTCTGCGGGCCGGCCGAAGCCCTGGGGCGGGACGTGCTGGACGGGCTGGCCGGGCTCGTAGACCAGAGCCTCCTCCATCAGGAGGAGGTCGAAGGCGAACCCCGCTTCGTGATGCTGGAGACCATCCGGGAATTCGCGCTCGAACCGCTGGAAGCCAGCGGCGATGCCGAGGAGATCCGCCGGCGCCACGCGATAGCGTACCTGGCACTCGCCGAGCAGGCCGCCCCGCACCTGACGGGGCCGCAGCGGGTGACCTGGCTCGACCGCCTGGAGCGCGAGCACGACAACCTGCGCGCCGCTATCGCCTGGGCGATCGACCAGGCCGACTCGGAGACCGGCCTCCGGCTGGGAGCCAGCCTCTGGCGCTTCTGGCAGATGCGGGGACACCTGCACGAAGCCCGCGAGCGGCTGGGCAGGCTCGCGGCGCCAACTCGGGAATCCCCGAGACGTCGCGGCGGACCTGTACGATCTGTCCTTCGTCTGCATCGTCCCCCAGACGGACATCGAGCGGGGCCGGTCGCTCCTCGAGGAGAGCCTGGCGATCTACGAGCAGGCGGGCGACCGGGCGGGCATCGCCAAGGTGCACTGGGCCATGGCCAGCGTGACCTACACGGCCGGGGACTATCCGGCGTCATTTCGTCACCTCGCGATCAGCATTCCCATCTTCCGTGGCCAGGACGACCGGTTCAGTCTGGGATGGGCCCTCCACTCCCTCGGCCTGGCGGCCAGCAAGACGGGCGACTATCCGGCCGCGCGCGCGGCCTTCGACAAAGCCATGGGCCTGTTCGCGGAAGCGCGCGACGTCTCGGGAATCGCCCTGCTGCTCCTGGACTTCTCGGGCCTCGCGCTCCTGGAGGGCGAGCCCGAGCGGGCTGCACGGCTGGCCGGCGGGGCCGCCGCGTTGCAGAAATCCGGCGGTGTGGACCTGGCTTCGATCGTCGACGCCACGGAAGGACCCTGGCAGGTCGGTGGGAAACTGGACCGCCAGGCCCTCGCCGCGGCCATCGAGGAGGGCCGTGCCATGCCGACGGACGAGATGATCGCGTACGCTCTCAGACGTCCCCCGCGGGCTGGCGCAGGGTAACGACGCCGACCGGCGTCAGCGATACCGAAGCCTTCGCCGCGATCCGCTTGCAGGAGGCGCGCAGGCGCCGCTACAACCCCTGGATCACCAGGTAGTTCTTCGTGAAGATCGGGATCAGCACACGGTTGCGCTTCGTGTCGTACCCGATATCCGCTGGCGAGGGCACGTCTTTCACGACCACCTTCGCCATCCCACCCGCATCGATCCGGTAGACGACCGACGCCTCCCAGCTTGAGACCAGCAGCACCCCGCCCGGCAGCGCCACGACCCCGTCCAGTTGACCGGCGGGTGTAGCCCGGACGTTCTGCTTCTGGCCTGCCGGACCCAGCGTGTAGACTTCCCCGGGCTTGCTGAACGTCACGACGACAATCCGGCCGTTGGGCAAGACCGCCACGCCGTTCGGACTGCGGAGGTCGGGAGTCTTGGCGACCGTGGTCAGCTCCCCCATCCGGTCAATGCGGTAGATGGCGTCGGTCCCCGACGGGCTGAAGTCCGGCTTCAGACCGCTGTCGCTGACGTATACCGAGCCGTCCGGGGCGGACGCCAGGTCGTTGATGAAGGTCGAACCGGGAATATCAACCGATCCCTTGGGCTGGCCGGTCCTGCGGTCGAACATCCGCACCGCGGTGATGTCGGACACGTAGAGGGTGTTGCCGACGATCGCCAGCCCCTTGGGAGCGTTGAGCGTGACACCCGGTTTCCTGCCGTCGATCCACTTCAGGGTAAGCACCCTCCCAGCCGGAGAGACCCTCGCGATAAACCCGTTCCCGTCTGTGCCGGTTGGATTCCCGTTGATGTTCGAAACCAGGTACACGTCGTCGGCGCGGTCGTAGAGGATCGACTCGGGAGTCTCCAAGCCGACGTCCTTCACAACGATCGTGGGCGCCATGGCCGCCATGGTGACCCCTTGAGCCATCGCGACCGCGAGCATCAGCCCAACCAGCACCAGCCGGCCGTTCGCCTCGATTCTCATCAGCACCCTCCGCCTCTACGAAGTGGATCCAACATGTAGCAGCAAGGTTCTGCGGAACCGCAGCGCATCCTCCCACATGGAAATGTTGTTGAACAGCACGTAGGTCGCGCCGGAGCACATCGCCCGCAGTGCCCGGAGGTCCGCGGCGGTGTACCGGTACCGATACCCGCCCTTGCCGTGCAGGCGGTAGTAGCGCGGGCGACCGTGGTAACTGGGGCCGGCGAACGGATCCACGCAGTGGATCAGATCCAGGTCTCGGCACAGGGAGGCAATGACGTCAGCCGGCCAGTCGCCGCGGGGCTCCCATGCCAAGCGCATCCCCTCCCGCGTGATGCGGGCGAAGAACCGCCTGAGGTTCGCCACGTGCGCGGGCGTTGGGGTGAAACTGGCCGGGCACTGGAAGAGGACGATGGTGGCGCGCAGGATTCGGGCGACCGCGCGTGTGGCCTCCCAGGCCTCCAGGACCTCGTCGGTGGCGGCAAAGAACCCGTACCGGCCGTGCTTCGATGAGGGGATCGTCCGCCCCAGCCGCCGGTAGGTCGGGCTCGTCGGCGGATGGGTGATGAGCTGCCAGGCCTTCATAGTGAATTCGAACTCGGCCGGGACACGCCCGCGCCACCGCTCAGCGGTCTGGAGCCGTGGGGGCCTGTAGAACGTCTGCTGCACCTCCACCAGGGAGAGGTGCCGGGCGTATTCTTCCTGTCGGCGCGGGAACCCGCAGCATCCCACCTTGATGGTCGCCGGCCGGCCGGATCTCCTCTTCGAATCCCCCGCCGGGGTCGTCACGGGCCCACCGTGCCCGGCGTGATCGCCCACCGCATGCTGGGCGACCTTCCGGGCATCCTGCCAGCCTTTCTTCGTCAGGGGCCTGGCCGGATCTTCATCCTCACGTTTGGCCTCGGCGTGCTGCACAAGATACAGCATCACAGATACCGACCTCCCCACGCGGCGCTGTAGAGTGGTGTTGAGGACCCGATGGCGGACATCCTGCTGATCGCCGGCCGGCCCGGGGTCGGGAAGACGACGCTCGTCCGGGGACTGGCGGACACCCTGGGGCGCAGGGCCGCCGGATTCTACACCGAGGAGATCAGGGCATCCGGTGCGCGCGTGGGGTTCCGGCTGGTCACCCTGGACGGCCGGGCGGCGGTCTTTGCCCACGTGGACTGGGCGAAGACCGCATCCCACCGCGTGGGACGCTATGGCGTCGATCTCGCGGCGCTCGAACGATTCGGCCTGCCGGCCATCCGGCGGGGCCTGAGGGGTCGCCGGGTGATCCTGGTGGACGAGATCGGCAAGATGGAACTTGCCAGCGAGGCCTTCCAAACGGTGATGGACGAGGTCGCTGCCAGCCCGGCCCTGCTCGTCGCCACGATCACCGTGGCCCCTCATCCGTGGTCTGACGCCTTCAAGCGACGACCCGGAACCACGCTCTACGAGCTCACCAGGGCAAACCGCGACCGGGTCCTTGAGGCTGCGCGGACCTGGCTGGACCGAAGGGGTCCGGAGAGGAGGAAACCCCGACGGTGACAGGCGGGACGGCCTCCACACCGCCCTGGCCCACGACGCCAGAGGACCTCATGGTGGAGCAAGCCAGACTGTCGGTGGCGTCACCCGAACCCTGGCATCCTGCAGACGGCGTCCTGCAAGCGGTGGCAGGGTGTTTCGTGTGCTTCCCACGGGGGAAGGACGGCGCAGGCGCACCCGGCGATCCCGCGTGGGCGGCCGCGGCGCTGCTGGTCGGCGGCCGACTCGTGGATGCGGCGGTGGTCCGCGGGCAGGCGGGGGCGGCCTATGAGCCCGGGCTGCTGGCCCTCCGCGAGGGACCACTCCTGGAGGCTGCGGTGCGCCGCCTGCGCGCGGTGCCTGAAGTCCTGATCGTCAACGCCACCGGCCGGGATCACCCCCGCCGCGCCGGGCTGGCGCTGCATCTCGGGGCCCGGCTGTCGGTGCCGACGGTCGGCGTGACCACCAGGCCGCTCCTGGCCGACGGCCCCTGGCCGGCCGACGCGCCCGGTGCCACGGGTCCGCTGAAGATCGGGGACGAACTCGTGGGCTACTGGCTCCGGACGCAACGCGGGGCGCGGCCTCTGGCCGTCCACGCGGCCTGGAGGACCGATCCTGAGAGCGCGGTCGCCGTCGTCCTGGCCGTCACCGCCGGCTCCCGCACGCCCGAGCCGCTGCGCCTGGCGCGCCGGGCCGCCCGCCAGGCGCGGGCCGATGATGCGGGATGCGCATGATTGGCTCTGGTGCGACGCAGCGGGGCGTGCGCGAGCTTGATGCTGAAGTGTCATGATGCTGTTGACTAGCGCAACCCCGGAAACCCCAGAACGATGATGTAGAGCATCATGCCCGAGAGCATCCCGTAGGAGTAGGCCGAGACCCGACTGCCCTGCAGGCTGGCGTGGCTGAAGACCAGCAACGAGAAGCTGGCCGACAGCACCAACTCGGAGATCGGCACCGTCGAGCCCCGCGCCGAGAATCGGATCACCGCCATCACCAGCAGCCCCACCAGCGAGGAGAGCAGGAAGCTGGTGGTGGGCGAGAAGGCAACCAGCCGCGCCAGCCATCCCCGTGCGAAGATGAAGGCGAATGTCACCACCGACAGCGGGAACAGCACCGCCGCGAAGCTCCGAATGCCAGGGTAGAATCCCTCGCCGAAGGCGGCGAGCACGAAGTAGGCGATCAATACCAGCAGGATCGCCGGCGGCAGGAAGACCGACAGGGGGTGGATGACCTGCTGGATGATCCATGTTCCCCAGTTCTCCGGTTCAGGCGGCCGTTCGTTTTCATTCCCCATGGCTCCCCCTCAGGCGGCGCCTGTCACGACGCGGCCGTGATTGATTCGCGGAGGATCTCGACGATCCGATCCACCTGCGCCTCGGTGATGACCAGCGGCGGAGCCAGACAGATCGTGTCGCCAATCGGGTAGTCGCCGTTCTGTCCGACGCGGATCCGCGCAATCAGGCCCCGCTTCCTGGCCTCGGCCAGCACTTTCCCGCCCAAGCCTACCGCCGGGGCCTTCGTGGCCTTGTCGGCCACCAGTTCGACACCGCAGATCAGCCCGAGTCCACGCACATCCCCGACGGCGGGCAGATCCCGCAGCGTCTGGAGACCGGCCAGCAACCGCGCCCCAAGCCCCTGCGCTCGGTCGATCAGACCCTCTCCTTCGAGGATCTCCAAATTGCGGAGGCCCACCGCGCAGCAGGTGGGATGCCCGGAGTAGGTGGCCGCGTGCATGAAGCGCTCGGCCGCAGGTGCATCCAGAATCGTCTGGTGGATATCGCGCGACACCATCGCGCCGCCCAGCGGCAGGTACGCGCTGGTCACGCCCTTGGCAAACGTCACGATGTCGGGCTGCACACCCCAGTGGTCCAGAGCGAACCAGCGGCCGGTGCGGCCGAAGCCCGTGATGACCTCGTCCGCGATGAAGAGGACCTGGTAGCGGTCGCAGATCTCCCTGACCTGCGGGAAGTAATCCGGCGTCGGCACGATAACACCGCCGGCTCCCATCACCGGCTCCGCAATGAACGCGGCCACCGTCTCGGGCCCCTCCCGCCCGATCGCTTCCTCCAGCGCGATCGCACCGGACCCAGGATACCGGTAAGGATACGACGGAGTGATGTGCACGAACCCCGGCACGACGGGCTGAAACATCCTGTGGTAGGATGGCATCCCGGTGGCACTCATCGCCGCCAGCGTCACGCCGTGGTAGGCGTGATGGCGCGCGATGACCTTGGTCTTCGAGGGCATCCCCCGCCGCTTCCAGTAGTAGCGGGCGATCTTGAACGCCGACTCGTTGGACTCGGCGCCGGCGGTCGTGAAGTACACGCCCGAGAGATTGCGGTACGCGAGGCTCAGCAGCCGCTCGGCCAGGCGCACGGCCGGTTCGTTGGTGAACCCCACGTAGGCGGTGGTGAACGCCAGCCGGCGCATCTGGTCTGCGGCCGCCTCGGCCAGTTCGGTGCGGCCATGGCCCGCGTTGACG
This sequence comes from Candidatus Fervidifonticultor octavus, assembly GCA_031459655.1. Lineage (GTDB taxonomy): Bacteria > Sysuimicrobiota > Sysuimicrobiia > Sysuimicrobiales > Humicultoraceae > Fervidifonticultor_A > Fervidifonticultor_A octavus_A. The sequence continues at coordinate 42,522 of JAVKID010000003.1, forward strand.
TTCCACAGGGAGGCCAACCCGTCGATGTACTCCCGCCCCTCCGCGTCTCGCAGGACCGCGCCTTGACCCTCGACGATGACCAGGGGGTCGGCATGGTCGGCGGGATGATGCAGGGGGTGGATCAGATGGGCCCGATCGGCCCTGACCACGGCTGATGCTGCGCGGGGATCCATGGGTGCTCCTCGCCTTGGCGGGATAGACTGCACGTGAACACTTATGCGGCGAGGCGCCCAAGCCCTCTGCGGAAGACAGACCGGACAGGAGATTGTGGGTACCGCGGGGAACCACTCAGACCCATCCCAGCCCACCGTTGGTGCTCGCGCACGACGCAGGCGAAAAAATCCGCGCGGAGGTGGACCATGGCCAAGTATCTCGTGCAGGCGTCGTACAGCCCCGAAGGGACTAGGGGACTGAGGAAGGACGGGGGCTCGAAGCGCCGGGCCGCGCTGCAGGAGACCGCGTCGAGCCTGGGCGGCACACTCGAGGCCTTCTACTACGCCTTCGGCGACACCGACGTGGTGGCCATCCTGAACCTGTCGGATAATGCCAGTGCCGCCGCGGCTGCGCTGACGATCTCTGCCAGCGGCTCGGTCTCACACTACAAGACGACGGTGCTGCTGACGCCTGAAGAGATCGACCAGGCGGCGAAGACGTCGGTCGCCTACAAGCCGCCCGGACAGTAGCGCCCGACTCCTCCTGGACCGCCTCCTGCCGGGCTGCTACCGTGGTGGCGCCCGACAAGGAGGCGTCCCGGCTCGAGCGAATCCAATCTTCCATACATGGGAGCCGCGTCGCATCCTCATCGTGCCCTCTGGCCCCTCCTGCTCGTCCTCCTGCTCCCGCAGACCCTTGGGGTCCCACGGGCTGCGGCCCAGTCGCCGCCCGTCAGTCTGGGGATCGACACCCTGCTCGGCGATCCCGCGGTCCTGAACGGCAAGCGCATCGGCCTGGTCACCCACCAGTCGGGCATCACCTCCGACGGCCGGCCGACCGCCGCGGTGCTGGCCCGCGCCCCCGGCATCCGACTGACAGCCCTCTTTGCTCCTGAGCACGGCATCGACGGCACGTACGACGCCGGCCAGCCGGTGCCGACGATCCCCAGCCGGACACCGGTCTACAGCCTGTATGGCAGGACGCTGGAGCCGACCCGCGAGATGCTGGCGCGCCTGGATACGCTGGTGGTCGACCTCCAGGATGTCGGCGTGCGGCCCTACACCTACGCGTCAACCATGGCGCTGGTCATGGCCGCCGCCAGACGGGCCGGCCAGTCCGTGGTGGTGCTCGACCGTCCGAACCCCATCGGAGGCCACATCATCGACGGCCCGCTGCTGGAGCCGCCGTTCCGCTCGTTCATCGGGATGTACCCGATCCCTTACGTCTTCGGGATGACGCTGGGCGAGCTCGCGCAGCTCTACAACAACCGGTTCGGCATCGGCGCGAGGCTGACCGTGATCCCCATGCAGGGATGGACCAGGGGGATGACCTGGGAGGACACGGGGCTCCCCTGGGTCAACCCGTCGCCGGGGATCACCAGCCCCGATGCGCCCTTCTACTACGCCGCGACCGGCCCGGTGGACGGCACGAACCTCTGGAACGGCGTGGCCACCGAGGCGCGATTCCGGGTCGTCCTGGCACCGTGGATCGATGGCCCGACGCTGGCCGAGCGGCTCAACGGACACCGCCTGCCGGGAGTCCGGTTCACGCCGTCGGCGGTCCCTCACCCTCGGACCGGCAGGGACTGGTACGGGGTCCGGCTGCACGTCACGGACCCGGCGGTCTTCCGCCCGTCGACGACCATCGTCTACATCCTGGCGGAGATCCGACAGTTGTACGAGGACCGGCTGAAGTTCACGCGCCCGCGGCGGGGACCGCACCTGTTCGATCTGGTCTGGGGGACGAAGGACCTCCGGCTGGCGCTCATCCGCGGCGAGTCGGCCGCGGCCATCGTCGCGCGCTGGCAGCCGGGTCTCAAGCGCTTTCAGGAACTTCGGGAACCCTACCTCCTCTACCGGCCCTGAGGCGCACGTCGGCGGCGACCGCCCCGCGGCCTTCGGGTAGCACCCGCAGCGGGTTGATCTCGACCTCGGCAACTTCAGGGCATTCAGAGGCCAGGTGCGCCACGCGGAGCACGACCTCAATGACAGCGTCGCGGTCGGCAGGCGGCAGGCTGCGGTAGCCGCGCAGCCGGCGTCCCGCCCAGGTGCGCTCCAGCAGGTCTTCGGCGTCCTGGCGCGAGAGCGGCGCCAGGGCGAAGGCCACGTCGCCGAGGCCCTCGACCTCCACCCCGCCGGATCCGAACATCACCAGCGCTCCAAACTGCGGGTCCTGCACCGCCCCGACGATCACGTCCTGGCCCGGGGGGAGCATTTGCTCCACAGAGACACCGAGAATCCGCGCCTGGGGCCGCGCCGTCCGGGCCCGCGCCAGAATGGCCGCGGCGCTTTCTGCGACCCCGGCGGCGTCGTGCACGCCCAGCCGCACGCCGCCCACATCGGACTTGTGGGGAATGTCGGGGGACGCCACCTTGAGGACCACCGGAAATCCGATCTCCCCGGCGAGGGCGACGGCGTCTTCCGGCGTCCGAGCCAGACCGCCTCGCGGGACGGGAATCCCGGCGAGGTGCAGGATGCGTCCGGCGTCGTGGGAGGCGAGAAATCCCTCCGCACCTCTCGGCCCCTCGGCCAGGAGCCGTCGGACGGCCTCAGGCCGAATGTCGTCAAACGCCGCAGGAGGCATCTGAGGGCGGGCCAGCGCCTCGACCCGTCGGACCAGGACCGCCAGCGCCGACGCCGCCCGCTCCGGAAACCGGTAGTCCGGAATGTGCGCGGCTCGCAGGCGGTCCGATGCGACCCGGACCGCGTGCTCACCCATTAGGACGACGACGACCGGCTTGGCCGCGCGCCGGATCACCGGGATGATCGCCTCGGCCACCGATTCAGCCGGGTCCCGCGGCGGCGGTGGGAGGATGACCAGAACCCCGTGCACGCCGGGGTCGCTCAGCACGACCCGGAGACAGTCGGCGTACAGCGCGGGGGAGGCGGAGGCGAGGATGTCCACGGGATTGTCCACCGCGGCAGCGGGAGGGAGCATGGCGCGCAACGCTGCGCGGGTGTCGTCCTGGAGGTCGGCCAGGGTCATCCCGCAGGCTTCGAGGGCATCGGCCGCGATGATCCCCGGCCCGCCGGCGTTGGTGAGCACGGCCATCGCGCGTCCGGCCGGCAGCGGACACCACGCCAGGGCCCGCGCCCAGTCCACCATCTCCTCGCCGGTCTCTGCCTGGATCACCCCGGCCCGGCGGAACGCGGCAGCGTAGGCCGCTTCCTGCCCGGCCAGCGCGCCGGTGTGCGAGGCCACGGCGCGCCGCCCCGCGGCGGACCGCCCGACCTTGAGGGCGACGATGGGGGTATCCCGCGCGATGCGGCCCGCCACCTCCACGAAGCGACGGCCGTTGTCCACGCCTTCCAGATAGAGCGTGATCACGCGCGTGTGGGGATCCTCGGCGACCGGCTCCAGCATGTCGGTCTCGGTCACATCCGCCTGGTTGCCGAGGCTGATCAGGTACGAGAGTCCAAACCCCTGCCCGCTGGCCCAGTCGGTGACCGCGGCACAGATCGCGCCCGAGTGCGAGAGGAAGGCCACATCGCCGGCCAGCGGGCCTGGAGGCGGCAGGAACGTCGTATCCAGCGGCAGGTGCGTGTCGATCAGGCCGACGCAGTTCGGCCCCAGCAGCCGGATGCCGGCCTCGCGGGCGATCCGCGCGCATTCGGCCTCCAGAGCCGCGCCGGCCGGGCCCGTCTCGCGGAACCCCCCCGACAGGATGACAGCGGCGCGCACGCCGCGGCGGCCGCAGGCGCGCAGGGTGTCAGGGACGGCGGGCGCGGGGATGACCAGCACCGCTAGGTCCACCGGATCTGGCACGAGGGAGAGGTCGGCATACACGGGCCGGTCGAACAGCCGGCCGCCCCGCGGATTCACGAAGTGAACCGCGCCGGGAAAGCCGCAGCGGGCGAGGTTCTGCGCGACGCCGTAGCCGAGTTTGGAGGGGTCGCGCGACGCGCCCACCAGCACGATGCCGCGCGGGCGAAAGAATGGGAGAAGGGACGGATCCACGCGCTGGTGTGTCCGGCGGCTGCCGCCAGGCTCTCAGAATCCCCTGATGCTCCCTCTACGCCGTGCACCTTCCCCTCGCCTGCGTGGCGCCCGGCACGGCCATGCGCCCGGCAGGAGTTGATCGTCTTCGTCTGAATTGGTCCATTGAGATTCCATGAAGTACGAGGTGCTCGCTGAAGTCTATTCGAGGATCGAGGCCGTCACCTCCCGCCTGAGGATGACCGATCTGCTGGCCGATCTGTTCCGGCAGACGCCCAGAGGCCTGATCGGCCGTGTCACCTACCTGACCCAGGGGAAGCTCTACCCCGACTTCGAGGGGATCGAGATCGGCGTGGCCGAGAAGCTGGCGGTGCGCGCCCTGGCGCAGGCGACCGGCGAGGCGCCGCAGACCGTCGAGCGCCGCCTGGCGAAAGAGGGAGACCTCGGGCTGGTGGCGCAGGGGCTGCTGGCCAGGGGAAAGGAGCGGCGCCCGACGCTGAGCGTTGACGAGGTCTACCGGGAACTCGACCGGACGGCCCGCGCCGCCGGCAAGGGCGCGCAGGCCGTCAAGTTGGAGAGCATCGCGGCGTTGCTCCAGCAGGCCACCCCCCTCGAGGCGAAGTACCTGGTCCGCACCGTTACCGGGAAACTGCGCCTCGGCGTGGGCGACATGACGGTGCTGGACGCCCTGGCCATGGTCTTTGCCGGCGGCAAGGCGGCCCGCCGCGACCTGGAGCGGGCCTACAACCTGACCTCGGACCTGGGCCACGTCGCCGAAACCGTGGCATCCGGCGGCCTGGCCGCGGTCCGGAGGGTCCACGTCGTCGTCGGTAAGCCCATCCGTCCCATGCTGGCGGAGCGCCTGGGTGATCCCCAGGAGATCCTCCGCAAACTCGGCGGCCGGTGCATCGCCGAATACAAGTACGACGGGGAGCGCCTGCAGGTCCACAAGCGCGGCGGGCAGGTGGATCTGTTCTCGCGCCGGCTGGAGAAGATCACGCCCCAGTATCCTGATATCGTGGACCTGGTGCGGCGCGCGGTCAGTGCGCGGGACGCCATTCTGGAGGGCGAGGTGGTGGCCATCGACGCGGCCAGCGGCGACCTGCTGCCCTTCCAGGAACTGATGCACCGTCGCCGCAAGTACGGGATCGAAGAAGTCATGGCGCAGATTCCCACGGCACTGTACGCCTTCGACGCGCTCTACGTGAACGGGGAGGACCTCACCGAGCAGCCCTACCAGCAGCGCCACCGGGCGCTGGAGCGCGTGATCCGGCAAGGCGACCGGATCCGCCTGGCGGTCTTCCGGGAGGTGGCGTCGGTGCCGGAGCTGGAGGAGATGTTCGAACAGGCCGTCCAGGACGGCTGCGAGGGCCTCATCTGCAAGGCGACCGGCGGCGTCTACCAGGCGGGCGCCAGGGGCTGGCTGTGGATCAAGCTCAAGCGGGAGTACCGCAGCGAGATGACCGACGCGGTGGACCTGGTCCCCGTCGGGGCCTTCCACGGCCGGGGCCGGCGCGGCGGGACCTACGGCGCGCTGCTGATGGCGGCCTATGATCCCAAGACCGAGAGATTCCCGACTGTATGCAAACTGGGGTCGGGCTTCACCGACGAGTTCCTGGCGACCCTGCCGAAGACGCTGCGTCCCTACATCCGCCCCGACCGGCATCCGCGCGTGGACAGCCGGATGACCCCCGACGTCTGGCTGGAACCCGCCGTGGTCTACGAGGTCATCGGCGCCGAGATCACCCTCAGCCCCGTGCACACCGCCGGATGGGACGCCATCCGCCGGGACAGCGGCCTGGCGATCCGGTTCCCGCGCTTCACCCGCGTCCGCGAGGACAAGAGCCCGACCGAGGCGACGACGGTGAAGGAGCTCCTCGACATGTACCGGCGGCGCCTCAAGAAGGCTGGGTGAGACCGGGCGACGGCGGTGCCCCGACAGGGGGAGTTCCGCTACTGCGCATCCGGGCTCAAGGAGTTGGACCTCCGAACGGGTGGCCGTAAGGGGAACGGTGCCGGGAGAGGTTCGCGATGAGCACGCCGGTCGTCAGTGGTCCGCTGATCGCGTGCGCGAAGCTCGAGCCGCCGCCCCTCCGGCAGGAGATCCTCCGCCGACCCCGGCTCACCGAGCAGCTCGACCGCGCCCTGGCCGGACGCCGAGGTGACGTCCGGCGGGGAGACGGTTCGTCTGGGGAGGGGCCAGGGTGCTGCGGCGGGCTGAGTGAGACGCTTCGCAATCTTTGCCCCGGCCCGCAGCGACGCACTCAGCGTGACCTGGACGGAGGAGAAGAGCGAGACCGGCCGGGAGGTCGCGCCCGGGGTGATCATGAGCTTCGACCGCACCGGCCGGCCGGTCTCGTTTGAGCTTCTCCAGACCAGCGCCCAGATCGGGCGGGCAGGGCTGGGGCAGATCGAGCTCGACCTGCGGCACCTGCCCCTCATCGCCTCGTAGGCGACGGCCTCAAACGTCGGAAGCCCAGGTTCTAGAGAGCGTCGGACCTGGGCAAGAATCACCCGAAGGATCATCCTCGGCACGAGACAACCCACCGCCAGCGAGGTGCGTCCATGACACGAATCCGATTCGTCATTCCCGTCCTCATCGCCGCGACCACAGCGCTGCTGACGCATTCGGCGGGAGCCGGGCCATCGCCCGTGCCCTCGCCCACGCCACCCCCGACCGTCGCCGCGCTGTCCCGCCTCAACGGTCCTGCGTTCGACACCGCGTTCATGCGCGAGCTCATCCCCGCCCACGAAGAGGCCATCGAGATCGCCATGGCCGCTACCCTGAATGCCGACCATCCGGAACTCTTGCGCTGGAACCAGGTCATGATCGACCGCAAGAGCGGACAGGTCAGGCAGATGCTCGCGTGGCTCCAGCAGGTCGGCGCCTCGCCTGGGAAGCGCAACGCCAATGTGGTCACGGACCCCGTCAAGCGGATGCGCAGCCTGAGCGGCGCGGCCCTGGAGCGCGCCTACCTGCCGCTCATCGCCGCACACCTCGACCACAGCGTGGCGCTGGCGAAGGTGGCGACCGCCAGGGCCAGCCGGCAGGAACTCCGCGCGCTGGCGCAGACGGTGGTTGCGGTGGAGGGCCGCGAGGCCGCCATGCTGCGGGACTGGCTCAGAAAGTGGTATCCGAAGTAGCCCCTGGCCGGGCCTCAGCAGGTGGGCGAGTGGTGTGTGCTCCCGTCTCCTCGTCGAAGCGCACCACGACGCGGTAGAGGCGGACCGACGGGAGCTCGACGGGTTCCAGGCGCTCCGCCCGGCCCGACCGGGTGAAGAGGCTGCCCCACGTCGAGACCGTCAGGGGCGTGCCCGTCTGCGGCGCCTGCGGCAGGAGCAGCACCGCACCCTGCTCGTTCCGATCCTCGGTCACGGCCCAGGCCTTGATCCCTCCCTGCTCCACGAGGACCGGGAGGTAGCGCCGGCGGTGCCGCACCGTCGCCTCCCGCTGCTGCGCAGAGAGCGCTTCGAGGAACGCCAACGGATGACGGCGGTCGTACCGGAACTTGCGCAGTCCGAACGGAATCAGGTAGTCGGTGATGAACCGGACGCTCCGCCCATTGACATGTTGCAACTGCAGGCCGACGCGGAAGCCGTCCGGGGTCTCCCGCACGAAGGCGACCCGTCCCTGGACGCCCATCCGGTCATTGAACCACAGGAACTGGACCCAGACGTGGAACACGTCGGGCGAGATGGTGGGGACCAGCAGGCCGGCGCCCTGCTCGTGGACGTCGATCAAGACGCCGACGCCGGTATGTCCCTGATCCGTCGCATACCGAACCGGGACCGCCAGCGGGATCCGTGGAAGGGCGCGGCGCTCCATGCCTGTTCGACGGGCTGACCGCCAGAGAGGAACCATGGCTTCCCGACCCCCCACGGTGTATGCCCGTCGAACCAGACCCGTAGTCCGGGAGGAAGCGCTGTCCTCCTTGTGCTTCCGGCCGATCCGTGAGATAATGCGCAGGCATCGCAGAAGAGTTCGATGTCTGTGGTAGCCTGCAGGTAAAGGTGGCAACAAGCATGGCAACAGGAACCGTCAAGTGGTTCAGCAGCGAGAAGGGGTATGGCTTCATCACCCCGGAGGACGGGTCGAAGGACCTGTTCGTGCACTTCAGCGGCATCGAGGGCGAAGGCTACAAGTCCCTCGTCGAGGGGCAGAAGGTCGAGTACACGCAGACGCAGGGTCAGAAGGGCCCCCAGGCGACTGGAGTCCGGCCGATCGGCTAACGCCAGGCTGTCCGCGAGACACGACGGGGCCCGGGCGCGGTTCGCCCGGGCCCCGTCGCCTACCCGGCCGACCCTTCCGCCTCAGAGCCGGAGCCGGCGCTGGTCCTGGAGCATCCGCATCGCCTCCGCCTGCGTCAACCACGCGCCGGTCTGCTGGCGAACCACGTAGCGCAGGAAACCTGGAACCGACATGTAGTACGTCTCCGGAGAGAAGGGCTTGAGCTGGTCCACCCGGGGCACGACCACGAGGCCCGGGTCCACCTGGACCGGTGTGGCCGCCGCCGGTGCGGCCGCAGGAGCGTTGGAGACCGCCGGCACCGCCAGGGCGGCGGGGCGGACCTTCGGCGGATAGATGAGGATGATCGACACGACCCCGCCGTCCAGGCCGAAGGCGATGCCCTGCTGGTCGTAGGCCATACCCATCAGGCCTTCCACCACAGCATCCACGAACTGCGTCCCGAAGACGCGGCGCACCTCACCGACAGCGGCGCCGACCGCGATCGCCTCTCCGGTTCGCATGAGGCCGTTCGTGGTGGAAACCGCACGAACGATGCCATCCGTCACGTACACGTTGATACCGTAGCGCGGAAAGGCGTACAGGGTCCCGTCCGGCAGCGCCCGCGTCTCGGCGGGGGGCCCGAGGCGGTTGAGCACCGAGGGGGCCGACTGCCCCAACCGGACGGCTGCGATCTCCTGCCCCGGCTGGATCTGGGTCGGCGGCGTCAGGTGTTGCTGGGCAATCACCGGGATCGCCAGCCCGAGGGTCATGACCAGCAAGAAGAGCAGCGCGTCGCGCGTCATCGTCATCGCCTCCTTGAGACCTTCATCCCAGGGCGCCGCGGGCCCGTCGCAGGCGGCGCCGCGTCCTGTTACCGCAGCCTTTCGCTGGGAAGCACCACCAGACCGACGATCCGGTCCCTCGACACCTCCAGGACCAGTCCCGCGAATGGGCACCGGACCTCGAACCCTGCGGCCGTCATGTGGACGGCACTGGCCTCACTCACCCCACCGTTGCACAAGGCCTGCCTCGCCCTGGTCCAGTTCTCGTCGCCGGGGCCGTATCCCGATTGTGTCTTGTGGGCCGCGTTGGTAGTGCGGATACGGATCACGCGCTCGGTGGAGAGCCACACCGTCAACCCGTGGGCAGGGATTTCGAGCACCTCGCGAGCCGGCCCCTGAGCCGGTCGCATACGTCCGCCGACTGCGTTGAGGACCTCGTGCTCGGTCATCCCGATGGCCACGGGGCCGATTCGCTTCCCGGGTTCGACGGCGAATGAGGCGGAGGACGATGGACCCGCGGCCAGGGCGACGGCTAGGAAGATGCCGACCACCGTCTGGATGCTCTGCCGACCCGGGCTCACTGGCGGAGTGCCCCCGGAGTCCCGCGAAAGAAAACACGCCTCGACCGGGAGGCGTCCGTGACCTCCCCGTTCGGCAACCCGGCTGACTGGTCTCCCAGCCCCGTGGCTTTGCGAGCCGCCCTCGCGGGCGGGGTGCCTTTATCGCGGGCAGTTTCTCTTGACTGTTGATATGCCCAGGTCCGACTCCTCCTAGGCGTCTGATGGCGCGAAGAGTGGGCACACAGAGGGACGGGATGGGTTGGAGGCTGAAAACAGGCTATGATGAGGAAGGCATCTGTGTCCGGCGTTTCCACCCAGATCGCTCCTGAGGAGGAATGACGATGCACACACGGCACGGGCGCAGCCGCATGGTGTGGGCCCTCTGTCTCTTCCTGGCCGGCAGCCTGACGCTGCCGGGCGCCGCCCAGGCCAGGACCGCGCAGGAGATCGACGCCAGCGTGAACGCCGCCCTGGACCGGCTGGTGAAGCAGGTCAGGGGATCCGGGGACGTCCTCCGGATGGCCAAAGGGGTGCTCGTGTTCCCCGGGGTCATCCAGGCCGGCATCGGCATCGGGGGCGAGTACGGCGAGGGGGCCCTGCGCATCGGCAGAAGGACGGTCGCCTACTACAGCATCGCGTCGGCCTCCATCGGGTTCCAGCTGGGCGCCCAGAAGAAGGACATCATCCTCGTCTTCCTGCAGGAGGACGCCCTCAGGAAGTTTCAGGCCAGCGAGGGGTGGAAGATCGGGGTCGACGGCTCGGTCGTGCTCATCGACGTGGGTGCCGAGGGCTCCATCGATACGACGAAGCTCAACAAGCCCATCGTGGGATTCGTGGTGGGGCAGAAAGGCCTGATGTACAACCTGTCGCTGGAGGGGTCGAAGATCTCGAAGCTCAAGAAATAGCCTGTGAAGGACCCGTTGCAGGAGCACCGGCTGGCGGCTCCGGCGTCAGGCGCGCTGGCCTGGCTGATGGCCGCGCACTTCACCAACGACCTGTACAACAACTTCCTCCCGGCGCTCCTCCCGCTGCTGGCCGACGTCCATGGACTGGGCCTCGGCCAGGCGGGCCTGCTCATCTCGACCGCCACCCTCACCGGATCCCTGCTCCAACCCGTGTTCGGGTATGTGGCTGACAACACCCGGCTGCGCGGTGTGGCGGCGACGGGACTGGCATGCGCGGCGCTGGGGTCGGCCCTGCTGGGGGTGGCCCCATCGTATCTCTGGCTTGCGCTGGTCACCGTGTTACACGGCATCGGGATCGCCGCCTTCCACCCGCAGTCTGCAGGGTTGGTCCACCAGTTGTCCGGAGCCCGCAAAGGGACCCTCATGTCGATCTACATCATGGCCGGCCAGGCCGGACAGGCCCTCAGCCCCCTGCTGGCCGCGTACGTGGCGGTGCGCGCCGGACTCCCGTGGGTCGCGGTGACCGCCATCCCGGCCCTGCTCATGTCGGTCGTGCTCATCCGCGTCGTCCCGTGGCACTGGCGGGTGCCCCACCGCCCGGGTGCCTCCGCGAACCTGTGGGAGGCCCTGCGCGAGAACCTCGGCGGGCTGGCCAGGCGGATGGGCCTGATTGTGTCCCGCGCCACCCTGATGCACAGCATGCTGGCCCTGCTGCCGTTCCTCTACCGCGCCCGGGGCGCGCCGGCGACGGAGGGAGCCGCGGCGATCGGCGCGATGATCTTCTCTGGCGCGGTCGGCGGAATGGTGGCCGGGTATCTCTCGGACCGCCTCGGCCGGCGCCGGGTGCTGTTCGTCTCGTTTGCCCTGGCCGCCCCGCTCTTTCTCGCCGCGATCACCTCCAGCGGGCCGGCGACGATCATCCTGCTCGCCCTCGGGGGAGCCGCCCTGCTGGGGTCGTCGTCGCTGGTGACGGTGGAGGCGCAGAGTCTGCTCCCCGCCCATGCGAGCCTGGCTGCGGGCCTGATGCTGGGGGTGAGCCTGGGGATCGGCGGCCTCCTGGTGGGGCCGGTGAGCGCGCTGGCGCAGGCGTTCGGGATCATCCCCGTCCTGATCGTGGTGAGCCTCCTGCCGCTGCCGGGGAGCCTGCTGACGCTGTCGCTGGCACGACCGGTCCCCGCATCGGCGGGGGGACCGGTGGCCCCAGGCGGGTCTATCCCGGAGGGCGATTGAGCCGCCCACCGCCCGCTCCGAAGATCAAGGCAACAGGCGGTTCGAGACGCTAGACCCACATGGGCACGATCTCACTGGCGGGTCGGCCGTGGTTGGGATCGTTGCCGTCCGCGATGCGCTCGGCGTACGCGTCCCCGCCGTTGCCGAAGATCACCTCGTCGAAGAAGCCGACGAAGTGGAAGACGCTGCCGAACGCAGCCAGGTTCAGCGTGTGCCCGGCCTCGTGCTCCATGTGCCCGTCAGTGGCATTCATGTCCACGAAGGCAAAGTTGCCCATGTTGAACGCCGTGTCCCAGGCGTTCAGGTTGCTCACCCATCCACCTTTGGTGAAGATCGTCCCGGTCTTCCAGTCGACACGCATCTCCTGGATCCGGAAGAACTCGGCGCGGAAGATCCACCACCCGATGGCATGCCCGATGGCGTTGACGACGAACATGATGAGCCCCATGCCCACGACCAGCCACGACATGGGCATCAGCCAGTTGGACCAGCCCAGGATCCCCTGGTAGACCTCGCTGTTGGCGATGGTGTCGAAGGCCGCCAGGAAGTTGATGACCCCCAGGGCGATGCCGAGCCCCACGCCCACGGGGCCCAACAGCAGGCCAACGAGCGCCGCGGCGAAGACCATGTTGAGGCCCGCGTTCAGGCCGATCAGGAAGCCGCGCATGAACTCGCCGAAGCCGGTGCCCCGGGTCTCGCGGGCCAGGAGGTAGCCGGCCGTGACCAGGCCGATGAGGCCCACGATCGCCAGGATGCCCCAGCCGATCCCGGTGGCGAACGCGACGATGACGACGGCGGCCACAACGACCCCCACGACCACGCCGACGATCGCCCCCACCACGCTCCAAAAGGACAGGCCATTGGGATCCACATTGTCCACCGGATCGTTGGCCACATAGGCGTACAGGTGCAGGGTCCGCGGCTCGTCGGCCCCCTGCTCGGAGCGGTACAGGGTACAGGTGGAGGGGGTCGGGCGTGAGGAAGTGGCCGATCTCGGGCGCATACCCGCGGCGGCCCACCCGGTACAGCCCCGACTCGGCATCGAACTCGTGCAGGGCAAACATCCGGGAAGGCGCGGGGCCCTGGCGGCGGCGAACATTGCCAAAGGGGTAGTAGGCGATCTCGCTGATCCTGGCGCCGGCCTCATCGGTGAAGAACGCCGCGCTGCCGAGCCTGTCGGTGTGGATGAACCGCGTCGCACCGCCGGCAGCCGATCTCGTCCACGAACCCCTCGATCCGGCGCACCATGCCGTTGAGGTCATAGCGGTACTCGACGCGCGCCCCATCGGGATAGACCACCGCGGTCTGCTTGCCCAGCCCGTCGAACTCGAAGGCCAGGACCTGCGGCGCGGCCTCCCCGTCGAAGTGGTACTCCTGGCGGCTGATCTGGCCGCGTCGGTTGTAGGTGAACCGCTGTCGGCCGCCGGGATAGAGGACCTCGGAGAGCCGTCCCCATCCTCCTGTGGCGACGTCATCGTAGGTGTAGCGCTCTCGTTCCGCGCCACCCTCGAGCAGCCGCGTGATGCGGCCGGTGGCGTCGCGCTCCACGCTGATGTCGTGGCCGGCAGGATCCAGGGTGCGGACGACCTGCGCGGTCGCATCGTACCAGAGGAACCGCCGCCCCGCGTCACGGTGGTTGATCTCGATCCGGTTCCCGCGGCGGTCATACCGGTAGGTCGCGACCGTGCCGGCCCCGTCCTCCAGGGCGAGCAGTTCACCCAGGGGGTCCAGGCCGTACCGGGTGACCACCTCGCGGCCCTCGCCGGCCCGCTCGATCACCGCGGTGCGCCGGTTCATGGCGTCGAGGGTCTCGCGCCGGGGCGTGTCAAACTGGCCCCGCGCCCGGTTGGCGGCCGAGCCGTCGGTGTCGTTGGCGTCGAACCGGACGATCTCGAAGGGCGCATACCGGACCGTGGAGATGCCGCCGTTGTAGTTCACGGTCCGCACCGGACGCCCTTCGCCGTCGTGGGCGACCCTGCGCGAGGGCCGGCCGGCTAGGTCGGGAAGGCCAAAGTCCAGGGTGGTCCCCAGCGTGGGCTCGTACTCGGCCCGGGTCTGCCACCAGGGGTTCCGCTCGATCCAGCCGCTGACGACGACCTCGCCGGGCCGCCGCTCGACCCGCTTCTGGATCACCTCTTCGGTCCCGTCGAAGTACGTAGCGGTCCGCAGCCGCGCCCCGGGACCGATGCGGTAGCTCGCACGTTGGACGCCGGGGAGGGCCGCGTCGTCGTATTCGTAGGTGCGGGTCGGGTCATCCAGCGTGTCGCCGCCCAGCGCGACCGCCCGCAGGCGGCCCAGCCCGTCGTCGCGATCTCCACGGCATTCCCATCCGGAGGGGTGATGCGGGTCGGCCGCGCGGTCCCCGGGTCGTAGTCGATCCTGGTCTCCCCGAGCGCGTCGGTCCGGGTCACGCGCACGAGCTCGGCCGGATCGTAGGTGTAGGACACGAGGTTCCCCAACGGGTCCATCTCGGCGGCGAGGCTCCCGCGCGCCGTGTACCGGAAGCGCTTGTTCTGGAGAAAGACGGCCGGCCGGCCATCGGCGTCCGAGCCGCGGGTGTAGCCCAGCGCCGCGGTGTCCATCCCCGCATAGTGCGCATCGAAGTCGGCCGCCGCCCATACCAAGTGTTCCTCCCGCGCCAGCAGGCCGCGGTCCGCCTGCCCCAGCGGCAGCCCCTGGAAGTCGGGGCCGCAGCCGCAACCGGGCCTTGAGCACCAGCGAGATAACCGCGGGGTTCTCGTCGGCTCCCCACGGCCGGAGGGCGCCGGCGATGTTCAGGACCCGCTGCCGCATGGGCCGCGCCGAAGGCGGCTGCGTCGCTGCGCGCCCGACGGTAGAGGTGATCGCCCCAGTCCAGATAGAGCTCGGCCAGCCTCAACCACAGGCGCACGGCTTCGGCGGTGCGGTTGACGTACGGGTACGGCAGGACGCCGAGGTACTCCGCCTCCGCCTGCTCGTAGGCCCCCATGGCCGCCAGGCAGTCGCCGATGGCCATCGGGAGGATGAAGAAGTAGAGGTGGGGCAGGTAGGCGACCATCGCCGAATGATGCTGGCGCTGGCCGTCCAGTAGGAGCACGTCGGTGGAGTCCATGCGCCGCTCGTAGAACTGCCGGAGGCTGGCGGCGAGGTCTCCGGCCAGGGGGATGGTGGTCATCCCCGGTCTCCGAGGATGGTGAGGCGGCGGGAGCGGGTGGCTTCCGCGAGGAACGCCCCTGCGCGCAGTGGCGCCTCGGCGACGGGATTCCCTCCCGGCGCCAGACGGTCCGGGGTATCCGACATCGCCCCCAGACCCGGGATGAGCGCGCGCGAAGCGCCCACCACCCGTAGCCCGCCGGCCGGAGAGCGCACCTCCAGCCGACGGACCGGCACCTGGGGTGTGAACCCGCGCTTTCCGACGAACTTCTCGGTGGCTCGCAGGGTGCGCTTGTGGTCGGCCTCGAGGCCGGCGCGGCGCTGCAGGTCAGCGGCAAGTGTCATGGCGCCCAGGGCGGCTTCGTCCATGCCGGCCTTCCGGAACAGCGTGCCGCTCTCCTTGGCCGCTTCGATCGCCGCCGGGAGATCGCCGACCTTGTCGTGGAGAATCGCCAGGTCGTGGGCCACGGCGGCCCGGGCGGTAGCGGCCTGACGCGGCACGAGGTTGGTGGCCTCGACATAGAACCCCCGAGCTTCGGCCCAGCGCCCGGCCGCCGCCGCGACTTCACCCTTGTGAACCAGGTCTGCAATCCTCCCACCCGCAGCGTCGAACAGCCCCATCTCGGCGAACGGCGCGATCTGCGCCGCCACGCCATCGGGCACGACGCCGGGCCCGCCGGTGAGATCGGGTGGGATGTCGCTCCGGGGCGGCGGCGTTTTCAGCAGGACCTTCGCGGTCATCGCGAACATCGGCGCCACCAGCCTGACCGCGTCGATCTTGGACCCGTCGACAAACGGGCCGGTCGCCGGTGGGAGCGAGGGGTGCGCCAGACTCAGGATGAACCCCCGCAGACTCCGGTAGGCGTGCAGCGCCAGCCCGAACTCCTCGCGGTGCAGGTAGGCGTGCGCCTGGGCCAGGTGCTGCTGCACCTGCCGCTCGAATTCGCTCTCGGGCTCCCGGATCTCGTAGTCGAAGGCGCCGACGAGCCTGGTCCGAAGATCGGGGACATGCGTGTAGAGGTTCTCGATGAGGTACCTGGGGGGCATATCGGTCTCCCTCCCGTCCCAGAATCGGATCTACGGTGAGAGCAGGCGAACGCGTGCCGTGAAACGCTGGCCAGGGCAGGACGTCGCCACATCCTTGGAGGGTCGCCACTCCTCCTGCTCTTCTCGATTCGATCTCCGGTTACGCATCGGCTGGAATGCCCTGCTGCGAACGTCTCGGCCAAGGGAGGCACGCCTGTCTGGAGCTGGTGCCGGCGGTGAAATGCGGGAAGAGCGACCTGGTGGGCCCTGAGGGACTCGAACCCCCGACGCGCGGGTTAAAAGCCCGCCGCTCTGCCCGCTGAGCTAAGGGCCCGCGCCTGAGGCAGTCGCACCGGCACACAGTATACCATGGCCTCGGCGCCAGCACCCATTCGTTCACACGCGGGCCTTGCCCGCCACCGCCCCCTCGGGCTGAAGCAGTTGCACACCGGCGGTCTGGCGCCACCAGGCGATGATCTCCCGCACCACCACCACCACCGGCACCGCGAAGAACATCCCGATGACGCCGAAGAGCTGGGCCAGCGCCAGCAGCGCCACGATGATGGCCAGCGGGTGCGTGCGGGTGAAGCGCCCCAGGATCAACGGCACCATGACGTTGACGGCCACCTTCACGACCGTCACCACCAGCATCGCCCAGGCCCACTCGGACCCGCCCCTGGGCACGGCGGCTAACAGGGCCACGCCGTAGGTGGCAAATCCGCCGACATACGGAATCGCCTCCGCGACCCCGCCGAAGATGCCGATGGCCCATGCCCCGGGCACGCCGACGATGGCCAGGCCCACGGCCGTCATGACGCTCACGATGGCACTGACGACAACCTGCGCCCACAGCCCCCAGCGCAGGGTGGCCGTGAGGGTTCCCAGCAAGTCCGCGATACGCGTCCGATGCGGCTCGCGAATCAAAGACAGGATCGTCTCCCGCACCGAGCGGTAGTCGAGCAGGACGAAGTAGATGACGAACGGCAGCAGCAACAGCAGGTAGATCTGGCCGATGCTCCTGACAGCCAAGTTGACGGTGCGGGTGACCACGCTGTTGGCGGCGGTGACGGCAGCCTCGCCCGCCCGCTCCCACGCAGCCCGCAGCAGCCCGGGGAAGGTCGGCTCGTCCACCCGGGCCTGCCAGGTGGTCAGGACCTCCGCCACCGCCCTGATCCCGCGGGGCGTGAGGTCCAGCAAGATCTGCACCTGTCCCATGACCCAGGGGAAGACGCCGACGACCCCCAGCCCCAGGATCGCGATCAGAACCACCAGCGTGAGGCCGGCGGCGATACTGCGCGAGAGACGCGCCCGCTCCTCGAGCCAGTCCACCACGGGGTAGATCGGGAAGGTAACGATGCCCACGATGACGGCCATGACGGCCAGCGTGCTGAACCGCTGCAGGATCCACAGTGCCGCCAGCACGCCGGCAGCCCCCAGGGCCAGACGCGACCAGGGGCGGTCCATGGTCCCTTCAGTTCCCCGACCGGGCGCGCAATTCCCTCGTCGCTCGGGTCGCGGCCTGGCACGCTCCCCGACGAGTATCCCCCGCGCTGCCGGGCGCTCGCCGCCGCGGCATTGAGCCCGCCGACACGTCGTGATATGATGCGGGCGACATGGAGGACAGGTTGTCTATCCGAAAGGTCCTGTCACCGTCTGCTCCACGCCCGCGGAACTGCATCTGTCCCCGGGCGGAGGCCTAGCGGCCTTCGCCTTCCGTCCGGCGCGGGCCGGACACCTGCTGTTGAGAATCGACACTGTTTCGCGGCCCGCTGCGGCGTCGGTAACTGTGTCGCCCGCGCCGCGGGCCAGGGGGGACGGATCCAGATGGATCACACAACGCCGATGTTGGGTATCCTTTACGAACACCCGGAGTGGTTCCGGCCCCTGTTTGGGGAGCTCGAGCGACGGGGGATCCCTTATGCGCGGATTCTCGCCACCGCGCTGCACTTCGATCCCGCGCAGCGAGAGGCGCGGTATGCGCTGGTCCTCAATCGCATGAGCCCGTCGGCCTACCTGCGCGGGGGCGGCCATGCCATCTTCGCCGCGCTGGCGTACCTGCGCCACCTGGAGATGATGGGCGTCCCGGTGGTAAACGGCGCGGAAGCCTTCGGTCTCGAACTGTCCAAGGCGGCCCAGATCAGCCTGCTCGACCGCCT
>JAVKID010000030.1:0-31637 GCA_031459655.1 Candidatus Fervidifonticultor octavus
GCCCGGGCTGGATGCCGTGCTCTGGCTCGGCACCCAGTTCGGGAGTCTGTCGTGGGCCACCGTGCCCACGCCGGCGGTCCCGGCGTCGGTGGCCGCGTTCTTCTTCGTGCTGCTCGGCGGCGCCGCCGCTGCCGGGTCGGGCATGTGGCTGACTTCGCGCGCGCAGCGGATCTCCGCCGCGGCGACCGCGCTGGTGGCCTGCGCGATGTGGCTCGGCTCGGCGACGCAGCCGCCGCCCGCGCTCGTCGTCACCGCGCTGGATGTGGGCCAGGGCGATGCGATCCTCATCCGGAGTCCGTCCGGGCGCGCGGCGCTGGTCGACGGGGGCGGCGAGATCGGCGCCGAACGGGCAGGGTGGGACGTGGGCCGCAGGCGTGTCGTGCCGGCGCTGCGCAGGGCCGGCCTCCAACGGGTGGACGTGCTGCTGCTTTCCCATCCCCACGAAGATCACGTGGGAGGACTGCCTGCCGTCGTGGAGAACTTCCCGGTCGGACTTGTGCTGGATCCCGGTGTGCCGCATCCGTCGCCCTCCTACGCGAGGTGGCTCCGCCTCATCGAGGCCGCACGGATCCCCTACCGGATCGCACGGGCCGGGGTGCTGATCGATCTCGGAGGCGGGGTCCGCCTCGCCATTCTGTATCCTCCTGACCCCATCCCCGACCTCGACGGCGATCCCGTGCACGCCGGGGGCGTGGTGGCCAGGTTGACTCACCGCGGCGCAGCGCTCCTGCTGACCGGGGACGCCGAGGCGGCCACCGAGCGCTTCCTCGTGGACCGCGGGGCGCCGCTGGCCAGTCAGGTGCTCAAGGTGGGCCATCACGGCAGCCGGACGTCGACGACGCGGGCGTTTCTCGACCGGGTGCGGCCGCAGATGGCGGTGATCTCCGTGGGGGCTGACAACGTCTTCGGTCACCCGCATCCGGCGACCCTGCAGGCGCTGTCCGACGCGGGCGTCGTCGTCTACCGGACCGACCTGGACGGGGCCGTGACGTTGACCAGTAACGGCGCAGGGTGGCACGCGGCCACCGCGCGAGCGCGCACCGATGCGGGGATTCGTTGACCGCGTGACCGACGGGATCGCCGTGATCCTGCTGGAGGGCGGCGGTCGGGCGTATGTGCCGGAGGCGGTCCTGCCTCCGGGGACGGCGTCCGGCCACCTGGTCGAGGTGACGATCGCGCGCGTGGACGTGCCGACGGGTCCCGACGCCGCCGAGGAGGTGGCCCAACTGATCGAACGGCTCCGAACGGGCGGGCACCGCCATGGCTGATCCCTCGCGCCGTTCGGGCGTGCCGGGGCGGAGGGACCGGGCGCGGGTCCCCGCGACGGCAGCCCGCCAGGCGTCGGAGCGGCCCGTGCTGATCATCGGGGAGGAAGACTACCTCGCCGAGCAGATCCTGGCGCAGCGCATCGAAGCCGCACTCAGCCCCGAGGAGCAACGCCTCAACCTTGACGTCCTCGACGCTTCGATGCCGGTGGCCGACCTGCTCACCCGCCTGGACACCGCGCCCTTCTTCGGACGCTTCCGCGTGGTCGTGGTCCGGCGGCTCGAGGCGATGCGGGAGGCCGACTGGCCGCCGCTGGTCGCCTACCTGGAGCGCGGCGGCAGTCCCAACCGCGCCATCTTCGTGGCCCGGGAGCTGGACCGCCGCCGGCTGCTCTTCCTGACCTTCAAGCGGCTCGGCGAGATCATCGAGGCCCGGCCGCTGCCGCCGCGCGACCTGCCCTCCTGGGTGGGCAGTCGGTTGGCGGCGCTGGGCAAGCAGATGGCTCCGGGCGCGGCGGAGGCGCTGGTGGCGCTGGTCGGCGGAAGCCTCCGCGATCTAGACCACGAGGCCGCCAAGGTGGCGGCCTATGTAGGCGACCGGGCCCTGGTGCGGCCCGCCGACGTGGAGGCGATCGCCACCCGCACCGGCGAGGCCTCGATCTTCACTCTCACCGACGCCCTGGGAGGCGGCGACGGGGCCGCGGCCCTCCGCGCCCTCCATGATATCCTGGCCACGCACGAGCCGCTCCAGGTGCTGTTCATGGTGGTGCGGCAGTTCCGCCTGATCCTCCGCGCCCACACGCTGGCAGGATCGCGGGGGGCCGCCCGCTCACCCGCCATCCTGGCGGAGCGGCTCGGGGTGCCGCCATTCGTCGCGCGAAAGATCAGAGACCAGGCGCGGGGCTACCGCGCCGAGCACTTCTCCGGGATCTTTGCGGCCCTGGAAGCGGCCGACCGCGCCATCAAGACCGGTATGCCACCGCGCCTGGTGCTGGAGACGCTGTTCGTCCGGCTCTGCGAGACCAGACGCCAGGCCGTCAACCGCGAGATCGGCGCGCGGGCCTGACGCGGTGGACGACGGGGGCCGGGTTCGCCTAGGCGGCAGGCGCGGGCCTGCGGCGCATCAGGCGCGACTTCTTGCGGGCGGCGGTGTTGGGATGGATCACCCCGCGGCGGGCGGCCTTGTCCAGCGCCGCCTGGGCCGCGGCCACCCGGTGGGGGTCGCCGCTGGCGGCAGAGCGCATCAGCGTCTTGATCCTCGACTTGACGGCCATGTTGGCCAGCCGGCGTTTGGCCGACTGGCGGAGATGCTTCAACCCGGACTTGATGCGCTTGGCCACGACGTCTCCTCCAGAGACCGCGCTCCTCGCGGGGCAATCCCGGGCGATTCTAGCATGGCAGGCACGGGCTCACAAGCAGGGTCGGCGCGCTCGGCCCCCGGCGCCCTAACGCGGCCCGGGCGGCCCCACCCATGAGCGTCGTGTCGCCGCAGGCCCGGCTGGCCCGAGCGGCGTCGATGCTGGCGGCCGCCACCGTGGCCAGCCGGCTGTTGGGGTTGCTGCGCGAGATCGTCGTGGCGGCGCTGTTCGGCGCGTCGGATGCCAAGGCCGCGTACGTCATCGGGTACTACCTGCCGTTCTTCGTCCAGCGCCTGCTGCTAGGCGGCACCCTGAGCATCGTGCTGATTCCCACGCTGGCCGACGTGCTGGCGCGGGGGGAGCGGGCCGAGATGCAGCGGGTGACGGCCCAGATGTTCACCGCGGTGCTGGGCGTGGGCGTCGCGATGGTCGTCGCCGGCCAGATCGCCGCCCCCCTGCTGGTGCCGATCGCGGCGCCGGGATTCACCGCCGATCCGCACCAGCTGGCGCTGACCGTGCACCTGACGCGGGTTAACTTCCTGGCGATGTTCTTCCTGGCGCTGTCGGTCTACGCCACGGCGTACCTGCAGGCCCAGCGCCGCTTCACGCCGCCGGCTGTGGCGCCGATCGTCTTCAACCTGGTCACCATCGCGGGGACGGTGTGGCTGGGCCCGCGCATCGGGATTGTCGGGCTGGCGGTGGCGTGGATCGCCGGGACCGCGGCTCAGTTCCTCGTGCAGGTCCCCTCGCTGTTGGCCGGAGGATTTCGTTTCCGCCTGGCGCTGGACTGGTCGCATCCCGCAGTCCGGACCGTCCGGCATCTGGCGGCCCCGGCGATGCTGGGCCTGGCCATCGTGGAGATCAACGCCTACGTCGGCCGGTTCTTCGCGTCCCTGCTGCCGGGGGCCCCGGGCGTCAATGCCGTGGCCGCCCTCGACTATGCGTACGAGGTCGTGCAGGCGCCGGTCGGCATCCTGGCCCTCTCGGTCGCCACCGTGCTGTTTCCCGGGATGAGCCAGTCGGCTGCGGCCGGGGACCGCCCAGCCCTGCGGGCGAGTACCGCCCTCGGGTTGCGCAGCGTGGTGTTCTTGATGCTTCCGGTCTCGGTCGGCCTGGTGGTCTTCGCTCGCCCGCTGATCCGGCTGGTGTTCGAGCGGGGCGAGTTCACGCCGGCGACGACCGCCGTCGTCGCCTCCTGCCTGACGGCCTATGCGATCGGGCTGGTGCCCATGGCGGCGTACTATGTGGTTACCCGGTCCTACTATGCGCTGCACGACATGCGCACGCCGATGGCGACCGGCTCGGGGATGGTGACGCTCAATGCCGTGCTGGCCTACGCCTTCATGCGGGTGTGGGGGCCGGCCGGCATCGCGCTGGCCAGTGCGGTGGTCGCGTTCGTCAACGTGGGAGTGCTGCTGGCGATCCTGAGCCGTCGGCTGGGGGCGCTGGAGGGTCGGCGCACCGTGGCCCAGGTGGTCCGCACCGGGACCGCGACCGTGCTGGCGGTCGGCGCCGCGTGGGCGATCGTGCACGCCGGTCTGCCCGCGCCGGCGGACCGGGCCGGGGAGGCCGCGGTTCTGGGTGCCGCCGCCGGGGCCGCGGGGCTGGTCTATCTGGCTGCGTGCGCGCGGCTGCGGGTCGAGGAGATCGGTCTGTTGCGCAGCCTGCTCTGCCGTCCGTCCTCGCGATGATCCCGCCCGCGGCGATTCTGGCGTCCCTCACTGCGGTCTGGGCAGCGTGGCAGGTCCGGTGGAGGCCGGCGGAGGCCGGCTGGCTTCCTTGACACTCGAAAAACCGCGGTGCTACGTTGAAGGCGGCATCTAGCACTCTCGGGCTTTGAGTGCTAACGACCGGAGGCCCCATGGTGCACCTCGATGCGCGAAGGCGGGCGGTGCTGAGGGCGGTGGTGGAGGAACACATCCGATCCGCCGAGCCCGTGGGGTCCGAGCACCGCGCGCTCCGCGAGCAGCTGGGGGTCAGCCCGGCGACGATCCGGAGCGCGATGGCGGGGCTCGAGGAGATGGGCCTGCTGACCCATCCCCACACCTCGGCCGGCCGGGTTCCCACCGACCGGGGCTACCGCGTGTATGTGGACATGCTGCTGGAGGACGAGCCCCTCTCCCAGGCCGAGCGGCAGGCGATCCGCCGGCAGCTGGGTGGCGCCGCGGAGACGCCGGTCGATCTGCTGGACCAGGCCGCCCATGTCCTGGCCGCCATCGCCCAGTACGCCTCGGTGGTCGCCACACCCGGTCTGCGGCAGCAGCGCTTCCAGGCGCTGCATCTGCTGCCGCTGGGCGAGCAACGGGCGCTGGCCGTCATCATCACCGGCACCGGCGCGGTCCAGGGCCGGCCCATCACCTTGCCTGCGGGCGTCGCGAGCGATGACTTGGACGAACTCTCCAGGGTCATCACCCAGCGGCTCCAGGGCAGTCTGCTGGCCGATCTCACCGACGAACGGCTGGAACGGGTGGTGGGTGAGGCTTCGCGATACCATCAACTCCTGGAAGCCCTCCGGGCCTGGCTGCGCCGGGACCTGGCCCGCGGGGCGCGCCTCAGACTGCGCGTGGAGGGCGTGCGCCACCTCTTGCGCGAGCCCGAGTTCCGACGGCCGGACGTCGCGACCACGGTCCTCGAGGCGCTGCTCGACGAGGAGTCTGTGCTGGGACAGGCCCTGGCCGCGGCTCCGGGAGAGGGCGTGTGGGTTTCCATCGGGACGGAGAACCGGTTCGAGGAACTGCGCGCGTGCAGCCTGGTGGTCGCCGGCTACCGCGCCGGCGGTCGCCTGGCCGGGGTCGTGGGCTTGGTGGGGCCCACACGCATGCGATACCGGAGGGCGGTCGCGGCGGTGCGCTACGTGGCGGACCGCCTGAGCGAAGTCCTCGATGCGACCGCCTAGGCGTCCGTCCGGCCCGCCGGCCTGCCGCCAGATCGGAAGGTGCTGATGGCTTCCCAGGACTTCTACGAGATCCTCGGCGTGGATCGCCGGGCGAGCCAGGAGGAGATCAAACAGGCCTTTCGGCGGCTCGCGCGGGAGATGCATCCCGACGTGCGCCGGGATGACCCGCAGGCCGAGGAGCGGTTCAAGGCGATCAACGAAGCCTACCAGGTCCTCAGCGATCCGGTCAAACGAAGCCAGTACGACCGGTTCGGGCGGGTGGGGACGGAGACCGGTCCGGTCGGCGGCGGCTTCGGCCCCTTCGAGGATCTCTTCGACATGTTCTTTGGCGGTCGGGTCCAGCCGACGCGGGCGGAGCGGGACGCGCCCGTGCGCGGCAGCGACCTGCGCTATGACCTCGAGATCACCCTGGAGGAGGTCGCCAGGGGCACCGAGCGCCGTCTCACCATTCCGCGCCTGGAGACCTGTCCGACCTGCTTCGGCACCGGCGCCGAGCGCGGATCCAGCCCGCAGGAGTGTCCGGCCTGCCGGGGCACCGGCGAAGCCCGCGTCACCTCCCGCACCGTCTTCGGCGTCATGACGCAGATCGGACCGTGTCCCGACTGCGGCGGCACTGGCACCTATATCGCCCGTCCCTGCAAGAAGTGCCGGGGATCCGGCCGCGCCCAGGTAGAGCGCGAGGTCACGGTGACGATCCCAGCCGGAGTCGAGGACGGCATGCAACTCCGCCTGCCCGGCGAGGGTGAGGCTGGCGTGCGCGGCGGCGGCCGGGGCGACCTGTACGTGGTCGTGCACGTGAAGCCCCACCCAACGTTCGTGCGGCGCGGCCGTGACCTCTACGCCGACATCGAGATCGGGATGGTGCAGGCCGCGCTCGGCGGCCAGGTCCGCCTGCAGCTCTTCGACGGCGAGGAGGCGGTGACGATCCCACCAGGAACACAGCCGGGCGAGACCATCACCGTGCGCGGCCGCGGGCTGCCGGATCTGCACGGTGGCCGAGGCCACCTGCACCTGAAGGTGCGGGTGGTCGTCCCGAGAACCCTCACGGCCGAGCAGCGGGCCTTGCTGGAGGAGTTCGCGCGCGCCGGAGGTGACGGCAGACGGCCTCCCGATGAGAAGGGCGTCCGGCGCAAGCCCGTCATCAAGAGGGTCAAGGACCTGCTCCAGTAGGCGTCCCGGTGAAGTGGACCGAGGTCTCGGTGCGCGTGTCTCCCTCCCAGGCGGCGTGGGCGGCCGACGTGCTCCTGCGGCGCTGCCCGCGCGGCCTCGCGGAGGTGTCTGAGGGCACGCCCCGGCGCAGAGTCCTGCGGGCCTACCTGCCCGTCGGGAGGGCCGGGCGCGCGGCGCTGGCGCGCCTCCGTCGCGAACTGGCGCCGGCGACCCTGACGACGCGCAGGGTCGACGACCGGACCTGGCTCGATGCCTGGAAGGCGCGCGCCAAGCCGATTGCCGTTGGGCGGGTGCTGATCGTCCCCTCAGGGATGCCGCTTCCGCCGAGGCGGGACCGCGTGGTGGTGCGGGTGGATCCCGGCATGGCGTTCGGCAGCGGCGAGCACCCCACGACGCAGCTGTGCCTGGCGGCGATCGAGCGTCTGGCGCGCCGCGGGGCGGTCGTGATCGATCTCGGCACTGGCTCCGGCGTCCTGGCCATCGCCGCGGCGCGTCTGGGGGCTGCCCGCGTCCTGGCCCTGGACAACGATCCGGTCGCAGTCGAGGCGGCGCGCGCCAATGTGCGCGCCAACCGGGTGGGCGCGCGCGTGACCGTGCGCCAGGCCGACGGACTCCGCGGCGTGCGCCTGCGCGCAGACCTGATCGTGGCTAACCTGACCGCCCAGACGCTCGCGGCCGTCGCCCCGGACCTCCGACGCTGCCTGGCGCCCGGCGGCCGCGTCGTGGGATCGGGGTTTGCGCCGGCACGTGCCCGAGCGGTCGCGCGCGGATTCGAGGCCGCCGGCCTCCGGCTGGTGGGGGTCGAGCACCTGCGCGGATGGAGTGCCGTTCATGCCGCGGCCTGATCGCCCGCTCCGTCGGTTCTACGTGACGCCCGCGACGCTCGATAGCGACCCCATCGTCTTCGGCCCGCGGGAGGCGCACCATATCGCCACGGTCCTGCGGCTGTCCGCCGGGACGCCCGTGGCCGTCTTCGACGGTTCGCGCGAGGCCGAAGCCGAGTTGACCGCGGTGGATCAGGCGCGCGTGAGCGCGCGCCTGATCGGGGCGCCCCGGGCCTCACGGCGTCCGGTGCACGTGGCGCTGCTGCAGGGCGTGGCCCGCGCGCCCAGGATGGATCTCGTGGTCCGCATGGGCACGGAAGTGGGCCTGGCCACCATCCATCCGGTGCTGACCGCGCGGTCGCTGTCATCCCCCGGCCCCGGGCGCCTGGCGCGGTGGCGGCGGATCGCCACCGAGGCGGCCAGGCAGTGCGGTCGAGGCGACGTGCCCGAGATCCCGCCGCCAGCCGGGCTCGAGGCGACGCTGCACGCGCTGGGCCCGCAGGACCTCTTCCTCGTCCTGTGGGAGGGCGCGGTCCGGCCCATCGGCGAGGTCATCGCGGGCACCGCGTTTGCCACTGCGGCGGTGCTCGTCGGCCCCGAAGGAGGCCTGACGGAGGAGGAGGTCGCAACCGCCCGCGCCGCGGGCGGTTGCGTGGTCTCGCTGGGACCGCTGATCCTGCGCACCGAGACCGCGGGGCTGGTGGCGGCAGCGATGGTGCTCTACGAGCGCCTGCTGCGGCCCCGAGGCTAGCTCGCCGTCCCGCGGGCTGGCCGGCCTCTTGTATGAATATTCGATCTGGTGTATAAAGATGATATGCCGATCCGCGTGAGCATCATCGGCGCCTCTGGGTACGGCGGCGGAGAGCTGGTCCGGCTGCTCTACGCGCACCCCGGGGTCACCTTGGTCCACCTGACCGCCGAGAGCCGCAAGGCCGAGCCCTACGGTGAGGTCTTTCCCAACCTGCGGGGGCTGGTGCCGCACACCACCGAGGACGCCGACCTGGACGCCATCGGCGCCGACTCCGACGTGGTTTTCTTCGCGCTGCCCAACGGGATGGCCATGCGGATGGCTCCCAGGCTGGGGCCGCGGACGCGGATGGTCGACCTCGGCGCCGACTTCCGGTTCCGCGACCCGGCGGTCTACGCGCGGTGGTACCAGACGGAGCACTCTGCCCCTGACCTGCTGGCTGAGGCGGTCTACGGCCAGCCGGAACTCCATCGCGAGGAGATCGCCCGGTCGCGCATCGTGGGAAATCCGGGGTGCTATCCCACGGCAGCGCTCATCGCCGTCGCCCCCTTCATCAAGGCGGGTGTCGTTGAACGCGACGGCCTCATCGTCGACGCCAAGTCCGGGGTCTCGGGCGCAGGCCGCGGGGCGTCGCCGGGCGTGCACTTCTCCGAGGTCAACGAGAACGTCAAACCCTACAACGTCGCCGCGCACCGGCATACCCCCGAGATCGAACAGGAAGTAGCGGCGCTGGCTGGTGCGCCCATGCCCGTGACCTTCACGCCCCACCTGATCCCCATGACCCGCGGCATCCTGGCCACCGCCTACCTGCGCCTGGCCCACGGTCTGACTGCGGCCGAGGCCGAGGGCATCCTGATGGAAGCGTACGCGAAGGAGCCGTTCGTCCGAGTGCTGGCGGGCGGCCTGCCGCAGACGAAGGCGACCTACGGGTCCAACTACTGCGATGTGGCGGTCAGGGTCGACTCCCGGGCCGGGGTGCTCATCGTCATGGCCGCCATCGACAACCTGGTCAAGGGCGCGTCCGGACAGGCGATCCAGAACATGAACATCATGTGCGGGTTCCCCGAGCGCATGGGGCTCGATGGCCCGCCCCTATTCCCCTAGCGCGCTGAGGTGGGTCCATGGCCACGCTGCACCTGCAGGTGACGCCGGTGGAGGGCACCGTGACGACTCCCCGGGGCTATCGGGCCGCCGGCATCCGCTGCGGCATCAAGCCGGCCGGCAGCGACCTGGCCCTGATCGTCTCCGACCGCCCGGCAGCGGCCGCGGGCACCTTCACGACCAACAGGGTCCGCTCGGCCCCCGTGATCCTGAGCGAGGCCAGGCTCGCCTCAGGTCGCGCTCAGGCCGTGGTGATCAACAGCGGCAACGCCAACGCCTGCACCGGGGCCCGGGGCGCCGCCGATGCGCAGACCATGGCTGACGCCGCGGCCGCGGCGCTGGGCATCGCGCCCGACCTGGTGCTGGTGGCCAGCACCGGCGTGATCGGCCGGCCGCTCCCGATCGAGAAGATCACCGCCGCGATGCCGGCGCTGATCAGCGCGCTGGGACCCGACGGCCTGGCCGCGGCCCGGGCCATCATGACGACGGACGCCTTCCCGAAGACCGCGGCGGCACAGGTCCATCTGGGCGACGGCCCCATCAGCATCGGCGGGATCGCCAAGGGCGCGGGCATGATCCACCCCAATATGGCGACGATGATCGCGGTGCTCACCACCGATGCCGCGGTCGACCCGGCGCTGCTGCGAGCGGCGTTGCGCTCGGCGGTCGACCAGACGTTCAACTGCATCAGCGTGGACGGCGACACCAGCACCAGCGACAGCGTCTTCCTGCTGGCCAACGGGGCCGCCGGCATCTCGCCCATCGCCAGGGAGGACGACCGCTACGCCGCCTTCCTCGCGGGTCTGATCGAGGTGGCCGGCCGGCTCGCCCGGCGGATCGTGGAAGACGGCGAAGGGACGACGCGGGTCATCCAGGTCACGGTGCGCGGCGCGCGCTCGGACGCGGACGCCCGCCGGGCCGGACAGACCGTGATGACGTCGTTGCTGGTCAAGACCGCTTTCCACGGCGCCGAACTCAACTGGGGCCGTCTCGCGGCGGCGGTCGGCCGCAGCGGGGCCGAGGTGGACCCTGACCGCCTCGCCATCGCCATCGGAGATGTGGTCATCGTGCGCGATGGCGTGGGGATCGCCGAGGCCTACCCAATCGCGGAGCCGTTGGTGCGCGAAGCCCTGGTGCGCGTGGTGATCGACCTGGGCCTGGGCGACGGGGAGTTCACGGGGTGGACCAGCGATCTGGGCGAGACCTACGTCCGGATCAACAGCGGGTACCTGACGTGACGCCGCGCCGCGCGCCGCAGCGGACCAGGCCGATGCCGCCGGGGACTGCAGGCGGCACCGCGGCGCGGGAGGCGTCGGCGGGGGGACAGGCCGCCGGGCCGACCGCAGGATCGACCATCGATCTCGCCACTGAGGCCCGGCTGATCGCGGCCGGCGTGCGGTATGCTGCGGCCTGGCGCGGCAAGACCGTCGTGATCAAGTACGGCGGCAGCGTGCTGGAGGCCGGCACGGCCGGCACGGTGGTCGAAGATCTGGTCCTGCTCAAGGGCGCCGGTGTCAACCCGATCCTCGTCCACGGCGGCGGGCCGGAGATCACCCGGATGCTCGACCGGGTCGGCAAGCAGACCCGGTTCGTTGACGGACTGCGCGTGACCGATGAGGAGACGATGGAGATCGTCGAGATGGTCCTGGCCGGACGGGCCAACAAGGCCCTGGTGGCCATGATCGGAAGGGCGGGCGGCAGCGCCGTGGGCCTCTCGGGGAAAGATGCCGGCCTCCTGCGGGCGCGTCGGCTGTCCGGGCTGACAGATCTCGGGCTGGTGGGCGAGGTGGTGGAGGTCCGCGCAGCGATCCTCGAGACGATCAGCGGGTCCGGGCACATTCCGGTCATCGCCTCGATCGGAATCGGCGAGGATGGGGTCAGCCTCAACCTGAACGCCGACCATGCGGCGGGCGCGCTGGCCGCCGCCGTGGGTGCCAGCAAACTCATCATCCTGACCGACGTCCCGGGCGTCATGCGGCCCGACGGCGGGCGGTCGGTGTTGCTCTCCAGTCTGACCGCTGCCGAGGCCCGCCGGCTGCTCGCCGACGGGACCATCTCGCGGGGGATGGTCCCGAAGGTGGAAGCCTGCCTGGCGGCGCTGGATCAGGGCGTGCCCAGCGCTCACATCATCGGGGCCGAGGCGCCCCATGCCCTGCTGCTCGAACTGTTCACCGAGGAGGGCATCGGGACCATGATCACGCCGGGAGGTGGGGGATGACGACCGAGGAGGTCATGGCCAAGACGGAGCGCTACCTGATGCCCACCTACCGGCGGGCGCCGGTAGCCTTCTCCCACGGAGAGGGCGTATGGCTGGTTGACCTGGAGGGCCGGCGCTACCTGGACTTCATCGGCGGGATCGCCACCAGCGTGCTGGGCCACAACCATCCCCGGCTGGTCGGCGCGATTTCGGCCCAGGCCGCCCGGATGATCCATGTCTCGAACCTGTTCCACATCGCCGAGCAGGCCGACCTGGCCCAGTGGCTCGTCGAGCACTCGGCGTTTGACCGCGCCTTCTTCTGCAACAGCGGCGCCGAGGCCAACGAGGCGGCCATCAAGCTGGCGCGCAAGTGGGGCCGGCTCAAGGGGCGGGACCGGTTCGAGATCATCGTGGCCCAGCACTCCTTCCACGGCCGCACGATGGGGACGCTGGCCGCGACCATGCAGCCGAAGTACCAGCAGCCATTCGCCCCGCTGCCGCCGGGATTCGCCGCGGTGCCCTTCAACGACCTCGACGCCCTGCGCGGGGCGATTGGGGAACGCACCTGTGGGGTGCTCCTGGAGCCGATCCAGGGCGAGGGCGGGATCCATCCGGCCGCGCCTGGCTACCTGGCCGGGGTACGCGCGCTGTGCGACGCCCACGACCTGCTGCTGATGTTCGACGAGGTCCAGACCGGGATCGGCCGGACCGGGACCCTCTTCGCCTACCAGCACGAGGGGATCGTCCCCGACGTGCTCACGCTCGCCAAAGGGCTGGGCGGCGGATTCCCCATCGGGGCCCTACTGGCCCGGGAGCCGGCCTCGGTGTTTGCGCCGGGCGATCACGGCAGCACCTTCGGCGGCAACCCGCTGGCCTGCCGCGCCGCCCTGGCGGTGGTCACCACCGTGGCCGAGGAGCGCCTGCCCGAGCGTGCGGCGGCGATGGGGGCGCGTCTTGCCTCCGGGCTGTGGGGGCTGGTCGACCGGGGGCTCGCGGCGGCGGTGCGCGGCCGCGGCCTGCTGGTGGGCCTGGACCTCCACGGCGAGGCCGCGCCGGTGGTAGATCGCTGCCGCGCCGAAGGACTGCTGGTCAACGCGGTGCAGCCCACCACGCTGCGGCTGGCCCCGCCGCTGATCATCGGGCCCGACGAGATTGACCAGGCGGTCGCCATCCTGGAAAGGGTGCTGTCAGCCGTGCAGGCTGCGGCCGGGACCGGCATCCCCGCCCGGCGACCATGATGACCATGGGGTCGAGAGGAGCAGGACGATGAGTATCAGGAAGGTCGCACTGGCTTATTCCGGAGGGCTGGACACCTCGGTGGCCATCCCGTGGCTGCGCGAGACCTACGGGTGCGAGGTCATCGCGGTCATCGTAGACATCGGGCAGGGCGAGGACCTGGCGGCGATCCGGGCCAAGGCGCTGGCCAGCGGCGCCGCCTCTGCGCGCGTCGTGGACGTCCGCCGGACCTTCGTGACCGACTACCTGATCCCGATGGTGCAGGCCGGCGCTGTCTACGAGGGCCGCTACATGCTCGGGACCGCCATCGCCCGGCCGCTCATCGCAAAGACCCAGGTCGAAGTCGCGCTGGCCGAGGGCGCGGATGCGCTGGCGCACGGCTGCACGGGCAAGGGCAACGACCAGGTCCGCTTCGAACTCGCCTACCAGGCGCTGGCCCCGCACCTGCGGGTCATCGCGCCCTGGCGCGAGTGGCACATCCGCGGCCGCGAACAGGCCATCGAGTACGCGGAGGCCCACGGCGTGCCGATCCCGGCCACCCGGGCCCGGCCCTACAGCGTGGATCGGAACCTCTGGCACTGCAGCAGCGAGGCCGGGATCCTGGAGGACATCTGGGCCGAGCCGCCCGACGACCTCTACCAGTACACGGCCGACCCGCGCTCGGCACCGGATGAGCCCGAGTACCTGGACCTGGACTTCGAGGAAGGCCGCCCCGTCGGGCTGGATGGGGAGCGGCTGGATCCCCTGGTGCTGATGGAGCGGCTGAATGCCGCTGGCGCCCGGCACGGCGTCGGACGCATGGACATGGTCGAGAACCGTCTGGTCGGGATGAAGACCCGCGGCGTCTACGAGACCCCGGGCGGTACGGTGCTCACCGCCGCCCACCGGGACCTGGAGGCGATCACGCTGGAGCGCGAGTGCGCCCACTACAAGATGCTGGTCGGGCCGCGCTATGCCGAACTGGTCTACTACGGCCAGTGGTTCTCACCGCTGCGCCAGGCCTTCGACGCGTTTGTCGCGGCCACGCAGCGGACCGTCACCGGGACCGTGCGCATGCGCCTGTACAAGGGCACCGCCTCGGCCGTCGGCCGTCGGTCGCCCTGCTCGCTGTACAACCCCGACCTGGCCACCTTCGGGGAGGATGCGGTCTACAACCAGCGCGACGCCGGCGCGTTCATCACCCTGTGGGGCCTGCCAACCAAGACCTTCGCGCAGGTCAACCCCCACCTGGTCCGCACGGTCCGTGAGCCCGTCCGCTGAGCCGTCCGAGCGCTACCTGATGTGGGGGGGCCGGTTCACCGAAGAGCCGGACCCCCGCATCGCTCCGCTGCTCAGCTCGCTGCCGGTGGACCGCTCCCTGCTGCGCTGGGACCTGCTGGGCAGTCTGGCGCACCTCACCTCGCTGGCCTCGGCCGGGGTCGTCCCGGCGGACGCCGCCGCCTCGCTGGGCCGCGCGCTGCGGGCGATGCTGGCCGAGGCCGAGGCCGGCACGCTGGTCCCCGACGGCGACTATGAGGATGTGCACTCCTTCATCGAGGCCACGCTGGCCGCCCGCCTGGGGCCGGCGGCGGGCTGGCTGCACGCCGGCCGCAGCCGCAACGACCAGGTCGTGACCGCGTTCCGCCTCGCCCTGAAGGACCGCATCCGACGCCTGGTGGCCGGGATCACCGAGTTGCAGGCCGCGATCACCGACCGCCTCGGGGAGGCAGAGGGGGTGTTGCTGCCGGCCTATACCCACCTGCAGCGCGCCCAGCCCGTGCTGCTGGCCCACCACTGGCTGGCCTACTTCTGGATGCTGTCCCGCGACGCCGGACGGCTACGCGACGCCTTCCTCCGCCTCGACGTCTCACCGCTGGGGTCCGGGGCGATCGCCGGCTCCGGCTTTCCCGTGGATCGGGCCGCGCAGGCGGCCATGCTTGGCTTCTCGCAGATCAGCGAGAACAGCGTCGACGCCACCGGCGACCGCGACTTCGTGCTGGAGGCCGTCGCCGCGGTGGTCGGGTTGTTGATCCACCTCTCGCGGTGGGCGGAGGAACTCATCCTGTGGACCACCCAGGAGTTCGGTTTCATCGGGCTCCCCGACGCCCTGGTGACCGGCAGCAGCCTGATGCCCCAGAAGCGCAACCCCGACCTGCTGGAACTCACCCGCGCCCAGGCCGGCGTCGGCATCGGGGCCCTGACAGGCCTGGCCGCCGTGCTCAAGGGCCTGCCGCCGGGGTACAACCGGGACCTCCAGGAGGACAAGGCCGCCGCGAAGACCGCGTTCGCCGCGGCCGAGACGGCGCTGGCAGCGATGCGCCTGGTGGTCTCGCGGATGGTCGTGCACCGCGAGCGCATGGCCGCGGCGCTGCGGGGCGGGTTCCTGACCGCGACCGAAGTCGCCGATTACCTGGTCCGCCGCGGCGTCCCGTTCAGGGAGGCGCATCACCTGGCCGGACGGGTCGTGCAGGCCGCTGAAGCCGCCCGGTGCGAACTGTGGGAACTCCCCCTGGAGGCCTACCGCCGGATCTCGCCGCTGTTCGAGGCGGACGTCCTGGAGGCCGCGACCCCGGACGGGGCGGTGGCGGCCAAGGACGTCCCGGGTGGCACGGCGCCGGGCAGGGTCCGCGAGGCCATCGCCGGTGCGCGGGCGGCGCTGGCCGTGCAGCGCGCCTGGCTCGATCAGGTTGCCGCCGACCAGCGGGCCGCCGAGGCGCGCCTGCTCGGGGCCGCCCCCGGTTAGGGTCGTCTGTGCGCGCGCGCGAGCGTCGCATCCTCCAGATCGTCGCCAGCCGGCCCATCACCACCCAGGCCGAGCTGGTGGCGGCGCTGCGCAGCCAGGGGATCCGGGTCACGCAGGCCACGGTCTCCCGCGACATCAAGCGCCTGGGCCTGGTGAAGGTCCCCACCGGGGACGGCGCCTACCGGTACCAGGCTCCGCAGACGGCTCGCCCATCCCCCCAGGCACTGGAGGCCCGGCTGCGGCGCGCCCTGGCAGACTACGCCACCGACATCGAGGAAGGCTCGGGCCTGATCCTGGTGAAGACGACCACCGGCAGCGCGGGTACGGTGGCCGAGGCGATCGACGAGGCCGCCTGGCCGGAGATTGCCGGCACGGTCGCCGGCGACAACACCATCATCGTGGTCCCCCGCAAGCCCGCCCACCGGGCGGCGGTGCTCCGGAGGCTTCGGAGCCTGCTCTGACCCCTCCGGGGGTGGAGGAGGGGTCCAGTTCCCCGCCGAAAGGCGAACGGATAGGAGGTCGGGTTGGCCCACCCTGCGCTGAGTGAGGCGACGATTCCGCTTCCCTCCGGCGCGGACGCGGTCGCTGTCCTCGGGCAGCACGACGCGCTGCTGGAGGTCGTGGAGAAGGAGCTCGGTGCGTCCGTGACCGTGCGCGGCGGCGCCCTGGTCATCCGCGGGACCCCGGACGAGGTGGGTGCCGCGGTCCGCGTCTTCGACCAGATCCTGGCCCTGGCCCGCAGCGGCCAGTCCGTCACGCCGGCCGATGTCCGCCGGGCCCTGCGCAACCGGCCCACCCCGTCGGACGCCGGCGGCATCACGATCAGCGGAGAGGTCCTGCTGGTCACCCCGACCGGGAAGCCGATCGCGCCCAGGACCGCGGGGCAACGGGCCTACGTCGAGGCCATCCGGACCCACGACCTGACCTTCGCCATCGGGCCGGCCGGGACGGGGAAGACGTACCTGGCCGTCGCGATGGCCGCGGTCGCCCTGCGGGGCCGGTCCGTCCAGCGGCTCATCCTGACGCGGCCCGCCATCGAGGCCGGCGAGAAGCTCGGATTCCTGCCCGGCGACATCGCGGCCAAGGTGGATCCCTACCTGAGGCCGCTCTACGACGCGCTCTACGAGATGGTCGGCCCCGAGCGCGTGGCGCGCCTCATGGAGCGGGGCGTCATCGAGGTGGTCCCGCTGGCCTTCATGCGCGGCCGCACCCTCAACGACGCCTTCATCATCCTCGACGAGGCCCAGAACACCACGCGGGAGCAGATGAAGATGTTTCTGACGCGCATGGGGTTCGGCTCCAAGGCGGTGGTGACGGGCGACATCACGCAGATCGACCTGCCGCGGGACCGGACGTCGGGCCTCGTCGAGGCGCGGGAGATCTTCAAAGCCATCGAGGGCATCGCCTTCGTGTCCCTGGGTGAAGGGGACGTCGTGCGCCACGAACTCGTCCAGACCATCGTGCGCGCCTACGAGCGCTACGAGGCGATGCGCGCCGAGCCGCCGTCGGGGATCGGCTGATGCGCCGGGGGTCGGGCCGCTTGGCCACCTGGATGGGCACCAGACCGCTGTGGGTCCGTCGCGCCTCCATCGGGCTGGTGACGCTGGTCCTCCTGGCGGGGATGCTGGTCGGCGACTACCTGGAGCCGGGGGTGATGGTGCAGGTCGGGCAGCCCAGCCCGCGGGACGTGGAGTCCCCCCGGACCATCGAGTTCGTCGACCAGGCCCGCACCGAGGCCATGCGGGCCGAGGCGATGCGGGCCACGCCGCCCGTGCTGCGGCCCTCGCCCTCGCAGGTGGCCGCGGCCGTGGCGGCGGCGGCGGTCGCGTTCGACGCCATCGAGGCCGCACGGACGGCCTCCGGTCCCGCAGGCCGGGCGGAGGCCATCCAGCAGGCCGTCGGGGTCCCTCTGTCCCCGGCGGCTGCGGCGGCTGCGGCTGGCGCCAGCGCCACCGGCCTGGCTGCCGCGCGGCGCACGGCGATGACCGCGGTGGAGCAGACCCTCGCCGACGGCGTGCGCGAGGATGCGCTGCTCCCCGCTCGGGAACGGGCCCGCGCCATCGTGCGGGCGGCGGGACTGGCCCCGGGCCTGACCCTGCTGGCCAGCGAGGTCGCCGTGGGGGTGCTCCGCCCCACGATGGAGGTGGACGCGGTCCGGACGCTGGAGGTGCGCCAGGCCGCCGCCAACCTGGTGGCGCCCGTGCGCGTCCGGGTCCAGCGGGGGCAGAGCATCCTGCGCAAGGGCGACGTGGTCACGCGCTCGCACCTGGAGATCCTGCGGATTGCCGGCCTCTACCCGCCGCACGTCACCCTAGAAGCGGTCGCGGGGATCATCGTCATCGTCGCCCTGCTGCTGGTGATCACCGGCGCCTACCTCTGGCAGTTCCAGCGGGAGGTCTGGGCGCGCGACCGCCTGGTGATCCTGTGGAGCCTGCTCGTCGTCAGCACGGTGGGCCTGGCCCAGGTGCTGGGCGCCCCTCGGTTCTCCAACTTCCTGGCTCCCGCAGCCGCCGGGTCGATGTTGCTGGCGATTCTGCTTCGGCCGCCGCTCGCGCTGTTCTCCACGCCGGTGCTGGCGATCCTCACGGGTCTGGCCGCCGGAGGCGACCTGGGTCCGGTGGTCGTGGCCTTCGTCGGCGGCCTGGTGGCGGTGTACGCCACCCGTCAGATCCATCGCCGGTCGGACTTCGGCAAGGCCGGGATCGTGGTGGGGCTGGTCAACGCCGCGGCGGTGATCGGCGCCGGGCTCTTGCAAGGCCCGGCGGAGTACCAGGCCCTGGTCGTCAACGCCACCTACGCGCTGGGCAACGGTCTGCTCTCAGCGGTCATCACGATCGGCGTGCTACCCTTCCTGGAGCAGATGTTCGGCCTGATCACGCCCATCAAGCTCCTCGAACTGGCCAACCCCGCACACCCGCTGCTGCGGCGCCTCCAGCTGGAGGCGCCGGGCACCTACCACCACAGCATCATGGTCGGGAACCTGGCCGAGGCCGCGGCCGAGGCGATCGGCGCGGACGCCCTGCTGGTCCGCGTGGGGACCTACTACCACGATGTGGGCAAGTTGCGGCGGCCGGCGTTCTTCGTGGAGAACCAGGTTGGCATCGAGAATCCTCACGAGAAGATGAGCCCGAGCCTCTCGGCCCTGACGGTGGGCGCCCACGTGCGCGACGGGCTGGAGCTGGCGCGCGAGTACGGCCTGCCGCAGGCGGTGGCCGACTTCATCCCCCAGCACCACGGCACCGCGCTGCTCACGTACTTCTTCCATCAGGCCCTGGAGCGTGGGGATCCGCTGGACGAGGCGGCCTTCCGATACGACGGCCCCAAGCCGCAGACGCGCGAGACGGCCATCGTCATGCTGGCCGACGCCGTGGAGGCCACGGTCCGCACCCTCAACCGGCCCACGCCGGATCGGCTCCACGAGGTCGTCCGGCGCCTCATCCGCGAGAAGCTGGAGGACGGCCAGCTCGATGAGTGCGGGCTGACGTTCCGCGAACTGGACCGGATCGCCGCCGCCTTCGTGCGCATCCTCAGCGGCATGCTGCACCCTCGGGTGGAGTACCCCGACCTCGAGGGCGAACTGATTCGGCGGCGCCGGGAACAGGTGGCTCGGGTGCGCTAGCGCCGTGCGGGTGCACGTGGCCACCCGCGGGCTGCGGGCCCCCGTCCCCCGGCGGCTGCTGGAGGCCGCGGGCAGGGCCGCGATGCGCGCTATCGGCGCGCCGGCGGATGCCGAACTGGAGGTCGCGCTCGTCGACGATGCGACGATGGCACGGCTCCACCGGCGCTTCCTGGGTGTGCGCGGGTCCACCGATGTCATGACCTTTCCCGGGGACGGGGGGGCAGACCGGACCCTGGGGGAGGTGGTGATCTCGGTGGATCGGGCGCGGGCGCAGGCGCGCGAGGCCGGCTGGGCCGTGCGGCGCGAGGTGACGTTGCTGCTGGTCCACGGGGTGCTGCACCTGGGCGGCTACGACGACCGCGCGCCCGCGCAGGCCGCCCGGATGCGGGCGGCCGAACGTCGCATCCTCGCGCAGGTCTTTCGGACGAGAAGGTGAGGGCGATGCGCCACACACTGTGGCAGAGCTTCCAGTACGCGGGCCGGGGCCTCCAGGCGGCCTTCTGGTCGCAGCGCACCATGCGGATCCACATCCTGCTAGCGGCCGCCGTGATCCTGGCCGTGGTATGGCTGGACCTCTCGGTGGGCGAGACCGCGCTGCTGGTGGTGGTCACAGCCGGCGTGCTGGCCGCCGAACTCTTCAACACGGCCGTCGAGGCCATCGTCGACCTGGAGGTCGGCGACAACCATCATGCGCTGGCCGGCCGGGCCAAGGATCTGAGCGCCGCCGCGGTGCTCGTCATGGCGGCGGGGGCGGCGATCGTGGGGCTCCTGGTGCTGGCGCCGCCGGTCATGGTCGCGTTCGGGTTCGGCCGCCTCGACGCCCTCGCCGCCGGCCGGGCCGGTGTCCTGGCCGCGATCCTGGCGCTGGCCGCGGTGACGATGCGGCGGGCCGGGGACCGATCGGGCCCAGGGGCCCCGTGAGCCTGCCCGTGGCGGGCGGAGCCCAGGAGCCGTCCGGCCCCCGGCCTCCCGCGCCGTCCCCGGCCCTGGAGGAAGGGATCCCGTCCTCCACCGAGATCGAGTCGCTCCTGCGGGAAGCGGAGCCCGAGTACAACTACCGTCGGCTGACCGGCTTCTGGGCCGGGGTGGTGGCGACCATTGCCGTGGCGATGGCGCTGTTTCACCTCTACACGGCGCGGTTTGGCACCCTGGAGGCGCTGCGCCAGCGGGCCGTGCACGTCGCGTTCGCCCTCGCCCTGGTCTTCCTGCTCTATCCGTTCCGCCGACGGGGCGCGGCGGCGTCCCGCATCGGGATCGCCGACATCGCGATGGTGGTCGCCGCCGTGACCCCGATGCTCTACGTGCTGGTCAACCACGCCGACCTGGCGGTCCGGGCCGGCAACCTGACGCGCACCGACCTCGTCGTCGGCGTCGTCGGGATCCTGGTGGTCCTGGAGGCCGGGCGGCGCCTGATGGCCATCGTCCCGGTGCTCGCCGCCCTGGCGCTCCTCTACCCGTTTGTGGGGCAGTACCTGCCCGGCGCGCTGGCCATCGCGCCGATCTCCCCGCCGCGCGTCATCGAGCAGATCTTCTTTACCACCGAGGGGATCTTCGGCATCCCCATCGGCGTCTCGGCCACGTTCGTCTTTCTCTTCGTGCTGCTGGGTGCGTTCCTGGAGCGCACCGGATTGGGCCAGCTCTTCGTGGACATCGCCATGGCCGTGGCGGGCTGGATGACCGGCGGGCCGGCCAAGGTGTCGGTGCTCTCCAGTGCGTTTATCGGCACCGTCTCGGGCAGCTCTGTGGCCAACGTGGTCGCCGACGGCGTGTTCAACATCCCGCTGATGAAGAAACTGGGCTATGATCCCCGCTTCGCCGCCGGGGTCGAGGCCGCCACATCGGTCGGCGGCCAGATCGTCCCGCCGGTCATGGGAGCGGCGGCCTTCGTCATGGCCGAGTTCCTGGGGGTCCCCTACCTGACCATCGTCAAGGCCGCCGCCATCCCGGCGGCGCTGTACTACCTGTCGCTGGCCTTCATCATCCACTTCGAGGCCAAGCGCCTGGGGCTGGCCGGCCTGCCGCGCGACCAGTTGCCCCGGCTCCGCCACATCGTCGTCCGGCGCTTCTACCTCGTCGTCCCCCTGGTGGTCCTGGTGGGGTTCCTGCTGCACGGCGCCAGCCCCATGCGGGCAGCGTTCTGGGGGATCATGGTCTCGGCCGGCGTCCACCTGATCACTTGCTTCCTGGAGCGCCGCCCGCTCGCCTGGCCGCGGGACCTCTGGGACATCCTGGTCTACGGCGCCCGGCTGGCGCTTCCGGTGGCGGTCGCGACGGCGGTGGTCGGGATCTTCATCGGGATCATCACCCTGACCGGCCTGGGGCTGGCGTTCGTGAGCCTCACCATCAGCCTGGGCGGGGGCATCCTGTTCCTCACGATGATCTGGATCATGATCGCCTGCACGATCGTCGGCTCCGGCGTCCCGACGACCGCGACCTACATCATCCTGGCCGCCATCGCCGCCCCCGCGCTGGTCCAGATGGGCGTGCCGCCGTTGGCGGCCCACCTGTTCATCTTCTACTTCGGCGTTATCGCCGACATCACGCCGCCCGATGCGCTGGCCGCCTACGCGGCCGCCGGGATCGCCAGGACCGACCCCTTCAAGACCGGGCTCACGGCGACCCGCCTGGCTCTGGCCGGGATCATCGTGCCCTTCATCTTCGTCTACTCGCCGACGATCCTGCTGCAGGGCGCCACCCTCACAGAGATCGTCATCACGGCTGCCACCGGCGTGGTGGGGGTGATCGCCCTGTCGGCCGCGGTCTCCGGCTACTTCTGGGGGCCGGCCACCTGGCCTGAACGCGGGCTGCTGGCCGCCATCGCCCTGGCGTTGATCTTTCACGACCTCCGGGCAGATGTCGCCGGCTTCGCCATGCTGGTTCTCGTCTCGGCGATGCAGGTGGTCCGGCGCCGCGGGGCGCCATCGGCCGGGCGTGCGCCGGCAGGAGTCGTCAGGGACTGACCAGAAGATGCACCCGGCGCCGGGGCGGATCCGGCGTAGGTCGGTGGACGTGAAGGGAGGGTTACGTATGACGTCACGATGGCTCGTGCTCGCGGCCGCCGCCCTGCTGGTGGCAGGCGTGGTGGTGCCCGCCGGCGCACAGGTCCGGTTGTTGTCCCTGGTCACCGGCGGGACCGCCGGGGTCTACTTCCCGCTGGGCGGCGCGATGGCGGAGATCTGGAACGCCCGCGTCCCGAACGTGCGCGTGGCCTCGCAGAGCAGCGGGGCATCGGTGGTCAACATCCAGGCGCTGGCCAGGGGCGATGCCCACCTGGCGCTGGTGCAGAACGATATCGCCTACTATGCCCAGCACGGGACGGAGGTGTTTGCCGAGCCCGGCAGCAACCGCCCGCGGCCCATCGCCGGGATCAGCGGCATCGCCATGCTCTACCCGGAGACGATTCAGATCGTGACGTTGCGCGGCAAGGGCATCAGGAGCGTGGAAGACCTGCGCGGCAAGCGGGTCGTCGTCGGCGCGCCGGGGAGCGGGACCGAGGCCAACGCCCGCCAGATCCTCCAGGTCCACGATATCTACTACCGCGAGTTGCGGGTCGACTTCCTGTCGTTTGCGGCGGGCATCGACCAACTCCGCGACGGGATCGTGGACGCCGTCTTCCTCACCGCCGGCGTGCCGACGGCCGCAGTGACCGACATCGCCGCGTCCCGCGACATCGTGATCGTCCCCGTGAGCAACGAGGCCCTGGCGGCGCTGCGGGCCCGGTGGCCGTTCTACACGCGCCACGTCATCCCCGCCAACACCTACCGCGGGCAGACAGAGCCGGTGGCGACCGTGGCCGTGATGGCTATGCTCGTGGCGCGCGCCGACCTGCCCGAGGATCTCGTCTACCACCTGACGAAGGCGCTGTGGGAGAACCTGGACCGCATGCGGGCCGCCCACGCGCGCGGCCGGGACCTGGACCTGGCCAAGGCCCTGGACGGCATGCCGATTCCGGTCCACCCGGGCGCCGACCGGTACTACCGCGAGAGGGGAGTGCGGAAATAGCCACGCGCCGGGCGTGGGTGCCTGCGGTCGTCGTCGCTGCGGCGGTCCTCGCCGCAGCGACGGTGTTTGGGGAAGCCTCCGACCTCGAGGTGCGCCTGACCCCCGAGGGGGACCGCCGCGTCCTGCGCCTCGATGTGCGGCGCGGAGACACTATCGCGCTCCACTACCAGCATTCGGTGGAGCGGACGCCGGTCGTGGAGATCTTCCGCGTCGAACCCGACGGCCTGTGGTTCGTGGAGATGCGATTCGCCTCGCAGGGCGCCGGCCTGCCCACCGAGGGATACGTGTGGGAGGGCAATCAGTTCGTCCACAGACGCCCGCGCCGAATTGGCGCCCTGCCAGTACGCGTCTCGGCCCTGGCCGGGCACCGGCTGCGGGTCGGCCGCCGGGAGGTCGACCTGGTCGCCGAGTTTCGCGACGGCAGCGCCGTCACCATCGCCGCCGCGCCCCGCCCGCGGTGGCTGCGCCTGCCCGGCGCCCGATAGGCCGGGCATCTTGTGCTATAATTCAAGCGATTCCGCAGGGCGCCTTGGCCCGAAAGGCAGGCTACACCTTCCTTGGACGCGTCAAGTTATGCGCTCGAACTGGCGGTGCTCGGGGTCCTGTTGCTGCTCTCGGCGTTCTTCTCCGGATCCGAGACGGCCCTGTTCGGGGCGAACCGGCTGCGGCTGCGGCAGCTGAGGGATGAGGGGAACCGACGCGCCCGGGTGGCCGTGGCCCTGTTGGAGAATCCGGCCCGGCTCCTGTCCACGATCCTCATCGGCAACAACATGGTGAACACGGCTGCCGCCGTCGTCGCCACGGCGACGCTGGTGCGGTTGCTGGGACCGGAGCGAGGTTCCCTCTACGCCTTCATCGCCATCACGATCGTGCTGCTGTTGTTCGGCGAGGTGACGCCCAAGACGGTGGCCGCCCACCACGCCGATCGGTTCGCCCTGCTGGCCGCGCGGCCGATCCAGTGGGTCGGCGTCCTGCTGTCGCCGGTCAGCCGGTCGCTCTCGCTGGTCACCAACGTTCTCCTGCGGCCGTTTGGCGGCCACGTGCGGCCCGATGCGCCGCTGGTCACCGAGGACGAGATTCAGTACCTCGTGCGCATGGGCGAGGAGCAGGGGGTGCTGGAGCAGGACGAGCGCGAGATGATCCACTCGATCTTCGAGTTCGGAGACACGGTGGTGCGGGAGGTCATGGTGCCCCGGGTG
Source organism: Candidatus Fervidifonticultor octavus (assembly GCA_031459655.1). Taxonomy (GTDB): domain Bacteria; phylum Sysuimicrobiota; class Sysuimicrobiia; order Sysuimicrobiales; family Humicultoraceae; genus Fervidifonticultor_A; species Fervidifonticultor_A octavus_A. Next base: position 24,338 of record JAVKID010000030.1, read on the forward strand.
GACATCGTGGGCGTGGAAGCCGACGACCCGGTCGAGCGACTCCTGGAGGTCGTCCGCACCCACGGCCACTCGCGCATCCCGGTCTACGAGGAGACGATCGACCGCATCATAGGATTGGTCCACGTGAAGGACCTGCTGTCGAGTTCGGATGGGGGCCGGCTGTCCGGCAGGGCGCGGGACTTCGTGCGGCCGGCCTACTTCGTGCCCGAGACCAAGCGCCTCGACGAGCTGTTTCGCGAGATGCGCCGGAAGAAGGTCCACATGGCCATCGCGGTGGACGAGTATGGCGGGGTCGCCGGACTGGTGACCATCGAGGACCTCCTCGAGGAGATCGTGGGGCCGATCCAGGACGAGTACGATGCCGAAGAGGCGCCCATCAAGGTCCTCAGCGACCGCGTGGCCGTCGTCCAGGGCGCCGTCCACCTGGAAGACGTCAATGCGGCGCTGGGGATCGCCCTGCCCGCGGGCGAGGTGGACTCGGTGGGCGGGTTCGTCATCAGCCTGCTCGGCCACGTGCCGGCCCAGGGCGAGCGGGTGACCTACGACGGCGTGGAACTCTCGGTGGAGCGGGTGGACGGGCACCGGATCGTGCAGGTGAAGATCACCAAGGCGGAACCCGCGCCTGCGCTCGACGACTGATGCGCCATCGGCTCCGGACCTGGCTGCTCACCGGCCTCCTGGTGACCCTGCCGGTCGTCGTCACCGCCTACGTCCTCGTCTTCCTCTTCCGGCTCCTGGACAACTTCCTCAGCCCGGTGTTTCGGGTCTTCGGGATCCAGGTGCCGGGATTGGGCCTGCTCTCGGGCATCGCGCTCATCCTGCTGGCCGGGGCTCTTGCCAGCAACGTGCTGGGCCGGCGGATCGTCCACGCGTTTGACCGGGTGATGCTGCGCATCCCGTTCGCCCGCACGATCTATTCGGCCACCAAGCAACTGTCCGACTCGCTCCTCCAGCAGAACCGGGCGGCCTTCAAACAGGCGGTGCTGCTGGAGTGGCCGCGGCCGGGACTCTATACGGTGGGGTTCGTCACCGGGGAGACGCGCGGGGAGGCCCAGGCCAAGACCGCCGAGCGGGTGATCAACGTCTTCGTCGTGACCACCCCCAACCCGACCACCGGGTTCCTTTGCCTGGTCCCGGAGAGCCAGGTCATCCCGCTGGAGATGACGGTCGAGGACGCCCTCAAACTCGTCGTCTCCGCCGGCATCGTGGCGCCCCCCTACCGGCCCACCGGGGCCACCCTCCAGGGGTCGGACCGGTTCGAGTGAGCCCCCGGCGCCCTGCGGCGTTCCCGACGCCGGCGGCAGCCGCGGCGCTCGTCCGCGCCGCGCGGGCCGCGCGCCGCCGGGCCTACGCTCCGTACTCGCGCTTCCGGGTTGGGGCCGCGGTGCTGACCGCGTCGGGCGCCGTCGTCACCGGCTGCAACGTGGAGAACGCCTCCTTCGGCCTGTCCATCTGCGCCGAGCGGGCCGCCATCCACCGCGCCGTGGCCGAGGGCCACCGACGGCTGCGCGCCGTCGCGGTGGCGACCGGGGTCCGGGCTTCGATGCCCTGCGGCGCCTGCCGGCAGGTCATGGCCGAGTTCGGGGTCCGGACCGTGCTCATCGACCGACCCGGCCGGCCGCCCGAGGTCTTGGCGCTGTCGGAACTGCTGGCCCGTCCCTTCGCCGGCCGGGCCCTGCGGCGCCGCTAGGTCCGCCCCGGTCCGCCTGCCGTTCTCCGCGGGTTCCTTGACGCCTGTCTCGGACGAATCTATAGTAGTCCGGGACTGGCAGGCGATTTCGTCCACATGCGCGGGGGAACGCGGGATCGTGGATGTCACCTCGCTGCCCTTCAGCCGGCTCCTGGGCAGGCGCGTGCGGGACGCCAGCGGCTTCCTGTTGGGCCGCCTGGTCGACCTGGCCGCCGAGGTCCATCCTGCCCGCCCGCGGATCGTCGGGCTCCTCCTCGATGTTGATCGCCCGCGCGTGGCGCTCATCCCCTGGGGGGCGGTCGCCGATCTCGAACCCGAGATCCGCCTGAACACCGACCGGGCGGGGCTGCGGCCCCGTCCGCTCCAGCCCGACGAGATCACGCTCCGGGAGTCGTTGCTGGACAAGCAGGTCGTGGACACCCACGGGCTGCGCGTGGTGAAGGTCAACGACCTGTTCCTCTCCCAGGCCAACGGCGACCTGCTGCTGACCGGCGTGGACGTCGGCGCCAGCGGACTGCTGCGGCGCCTGGGCGCGGAGAGGCCGGTGCGCTGGCTGCTGGCCCGGCTGGGGCGCCCGCTGGCGGATCAGGCGCTGCCGTGGACCTACGTGGCGGCGCTGGGCGGTCCGGTGACGCCGCTCAAGTTGCGCATCTCCCGGGAGCGGCTGGAGGCCATCCATCCGGCCGACCTGGCCGAACTCCTCGGCGAGATGGATCGCGAGGAACGCGTGGAGGTCATGTCGGCGCTGAGCCACGAGGACGCCGCCGAGGTGCTCGAAGCCGCCGAGCCCGAGGTGCAGGCCAGCATCCTGCGCTCACTGCCCGCGGAGCGGGCCTCCGACATCCTCGAGGAGATGGAGGCCGACGTGGCCGCCGACGTGCTGGGCGAACTCCCGGAGGAGACCGCCACCGACCTCATGATCCGGATGGAGCCCGAGGCCAAGGCGGAGGTCTCCCGGCTGCTGGAGTACCCGCCGGACTCGGCCGGCGGCCGCATGAACCCCAACTACATCGCCATTCCCGACGCCTACACCGCGGAACAGACCATCGCCCGCCTCCGGGAACTGGCCCCGGACGCCGAGACGATCTACTACCTCTACGTCGTGGATCCGTCCGGCCGCCTGGTCGGCGTGCTCTCGCTGCGCGGCCTGCTGATCGCCGATCCCAAGACGCCGGTCACCGCCATCGCCTCGCGCGAGATCGTCGCCGTGCGCGCCGACGAGAGCGACGAAGCCGCCGCGGCCCTCCTGATGAAGTACGACCTGCTGGCCGTGCCGGTGGTGGACGCCGAGGACCGGCTGTTGGGGATCGTGACCGTCGACGACGTCGTGGACCTGCTGGCCGAGCGCCTGGGCGGGCGCGTGCCCCGGCGGCTCGACCGCATCCGCCGGTTGCACAGGGGCTAGGGGCGCGTGCGCTGGGCTCGGCAGCGCTGGGCGGGCCTGGGGGTCTTCCTGTCGGTGGCCGGCCCGGGGATCATCACGGCGGCCGTGGACAACGACGCTAACGGCGTCGCCACCTACGCCACCGCCGGGGCGGATTTCGGCAATGTCCTCCTGTGGACGATCCCGGTGGCCGTCGTGGCCCTGATCGTTGTGCAGGAGATGGTCGCGCGCATGGGTGCGGTCACCGGGATGGGGCTGGCGGACCTGATCCGCGAGCAGTTCGGGGTCCCCGTCACCGCATGGGTCATGGCCGTGCTCCTGCTGGCGAACCTGGCGAACACGATCGGCAACTTCGCCGGCGTGGCCGGCGCCCTGGAGATCTTCCACGTTCCTCGGCTGGTCGGCGTGCCCATCGTGGCGGTGGCGGTGGGGCTCCTGGTCGTGCGCGGCGGCTATCGCCTGGTGGAGCGCATCTTCCTCGTGGCCTCGGCCCTGTACGTGCTGTACGCGGTCTCCGCGGTCCTGGCCCGACCGCAGTGGGGGGAGGTGCTGCGGGCGACCGTGGTGCCGGCCTTCAGGTGGGAGCCTGGCTACATCTACATGGTCATCGCGCTCGTCGGGACGACCATCGCCCCGTGGATGCAGTTCTACCACCAGGCCGCCATCGTGGACAAGGGGCTGACGGCAGACGACCTGCGGTTCGAGCGCATCGACGTGGCCCTGGGCGCGCTGGTCACCGGGCTGGTCGCCGGATCGATCATCGTGGCCACGGCCGCGACCCTCTTCCCCCACGGGATCCACGTCGAGCGCGCCGAGGATGCCGCCCGGGCCCTGGCGCCGCTGGCCGGGGCCTACGCCTCCGCGCTCTTCGCCATCGGGCTGCTGAACGCGGCGATCTTCTCGGTCGCGATCATTCCCCTGTCGACCGCCTACGCGGTGTGCGAGGCCTTCGGCTGGGAGGCCGGCCTGGACCGCACCACGGCTCAGGCGCCGGTCTTCTACGGCCTGTTCTTCGCCATCCTGGGAGGGGGCGCGCTGGTGGTGCTCTGGCCCGGCCTGCCCCTGGTGGCCATCATGGTCGCCTCCCAGGCCCTCAACGGCATCCTCCTGCCTGCGGTGCTGGTGATCATGCTCCGCCTGGTCAACGACCGGCGTCTGATGGGGCCGTGGACCAACCGCGCCGCCTCCAACGGGATCGCCACAGCGACGACAGGGCTGCTGATCGTCCTCAGCCTGGCCCTGTTCCTGGTGCGGCGGTGAACGCGCCGGGGTCCGCACGCTGCGCGCCCCGCTAGCCGTGGGCGTCTACACGATTGAAGGGATCGTCCTGCGCCGGCGGAATCTGGGGGAGGCGGACCGGCTCGTCGTGGTCCTCACCCGCGACCGTGGAAAGCTGGCCGTCGCGGCGCGCGGGGCGCGCAGGCCGCGCAGCCGCCTGGCCGGCCGCCTGGAGCCGGCCACGCGGTTCCGCGCGCTGGTAGCCGAGGGCCGCACGCTGGACGTGATCTCGCAGGTCGAGGTGCTGGACGCCCACGCGGCTCTGCGGTCGGACCTGGAGCGCATGGGGACGGCCGCGGTAATCCTGGAACTCGCCGACCGGGCCCTGGCCGAACGGCACCCCCATCCCGACGTGTACCGGCTGCTTCGGCGGGCCCTGGACCTGGTGGACGCCGGAGCCGGCGAGACGGCCTGGATGTGGTTTGCGGCCCGGCTGCTGGCCGCCACCGGGCACCGGCCGGCGGTGGAGCGGTGTGCCGTCTGCGGCCGGCGGCTGCGCGCCCCGGTGGTGTGGAGCGCCTCCCAGGGCGGCTGCCTGCACGCTGGCTGCGGCGCGAAGGACCCGCAGGCCGTCCCGGTGGCCCAGAGTGCCGTGGCCCTGCTGGCCTTCCTGCTGGACGCCCGGCCAGCGGCCGTGGCGCGCGTGGCGCCGGCCCCCCGCGACCTGGCGGCTGCGTCCGAGGCCCTGCGGGGGTATGCCGAGGCGCGGTGGGAGGTCCGACTGCGGGCGCCGGGCATCGTCGGCCGTCTCCGGGCCTCCACGCGCGCGCCTGCAGCCGCCGCGGCCCCGCCGAGGACTGAACGGCGGGCTCCCGTGGTATAGTCTTGACAGGAGGTGCCGGTATGGAGATCGACCTCGACCGGATGCGTCGCGCCATCATCGAGCTCGGCGCCGCGCTCGCCGAGGCGCGCGGTGTCGTCCGCATCGGGCCCGGGTCCACGGTGCGCATCAAGACCGAGACCGAGGTCATTGAGCTCCCGCTCTCCTGGGCGGTCGCCGGGCTGGTGGCCTTCGCTGCGGCGGCCCTGATCGCGTCCATGCCGGCGCCGTCCATCCGCCGCCGTCAGCGTGAAGAGGAGCCGCTGGGCATCGGATAGGTTAAATCGCCACAACCTCCGACAACGACCCGGTGATTGTCCAGCCTGGCTTGGCCTGGCTGGCACCACGATGCGTCGCATAGAATGCTAGGCTGACCGGCCGCGTAGTCTCATGTGCCCCAAAGAGGGCGCGCAGAATGACGGGGACTCGGACTGGTCGGGCATTTGCACGCGAGGAAGCCTGCGTTCCCCAGCGCGTTAGGCTGACGCAGGTGGGGTGTTAGGCTGGTCGGTCTAAACACGAGTTGGACGGCCCTTTTCGAGGTGGAACCGTGACCGACGCGAAGATCGAAATCTTGGAGACCGGCATCCACGTTCACGCCCTTGAGGTTCGAAACCGGGACGTAGCCGAGTACCTCCGCCCTCTTCTCGAAGAGCAGCGGGAACAGGCATTGGTCCATGCCATCGAAGTCGGCGTGTTCTGTCTGGAGCGCGCGCGGGCGGGGCAGGATCTGGACTTCGTCAGGCGCCAGGTCGAGAGCCTTCTCGACAGTGTCCAGCGTGCAGTCGAGAAGATCCCCGAAGAGACACAGAAGCAGCTCACGGCGAAGATCGGAACCGGTGAAGGACAGGTTCTTGCTCCGATCCAGGTGTTGGTCAATGGCGTCTCGACGGCGGCGTCGGAAAAGATCGAAGACATCCGCAAGCTGCTCCAAGAGGAAGTCGATCCCGGGAAGGAGACGTCTTCGCTCGGAAAGGCGCTCCGCGCACTCCGCGATCTGCTGGATCCGAAACGCACCGATTCCGTACAGGGCGCCCTCGACATCGCGGTCAAGCAGGTCACCGCCGAGAGCGGACCTCTTGCGAAGGCGGTCCGCGACGTCGTTGCGGAAGCCCTTAAGCCGCTTGAGGAACAAGTCAAAGACCTGACGAAGGAGGTCCGTGGCCAAGAAGCCGCTGCCGAAGCGCTCGAACAGACGACCCTCAAGGGCGCACCGTACGAGGAGGAGGTGGTCGGCGTCCTCCAAGCCTGGGCCCAAGGGCTTGGAGCCGAAGTGCACCACGTAGGCACCGACAACCGGCCAGGTGACGTCGTGGTGGTGGTCCAGTCCGATGCGCGCGACGTCAGCCTGCGCATCGTCACCGAGGCTCGAGATCGCCAAGACCCCGTCGGCCGGAAGGTCATCTCCGATACCGTAAACGACGCCATGGCAGAGCGGAGCGCCAACTCCGCGATTTATGTCAGCAGGAATCGGACAGGCTTCGCCAAGGAGATCGGAGAGTGGGCTGAAGGCACTTCTGAGGCTGGCCGCTGGATTGCGTGTACGCATGAACATTTGGTTACAGCCGTTCGCTTCCTCATCGTGCAAGAGCGTCTGCAACAGCTGCGCGCAGCTACTCCTTCGGTGGACGCTTCATCGATCGAGAGCCAGATTCAGCGGATCCGAACAACCCTCGGGAGGATCAAGACCATCAACACTAAGGTGACAGACGTTCGTTCGAGCGCGGAAGAGATCCAGCGCGAGGCTGAAACTATCCGTGATGAGGTGAAGAGCGCACTCACCGAGATCGAGGATGCCTTGCGGGTAGCTGCGAAGGTGAGTACTCCATAGGCCGTCCAACAAGCCGCTGAAGCTGACGGCCGCGGGCTTCGGTCGTGCGGACGGCCGTGCTCGATACCAGCCTTGGTAGGATCACGCGCGGCCGCAGCTTAGCGGCCAGCCGTTAGGCGACAGTGACGCGAAGTTGGAGGTTCCTTGAAAGTCAGAGAGTTGATTCGGCTTCTGGAGGAGGACGGATGGCAGTTGAAACGGACCCGGGGAAGCCATCGGCAGTTCAAGCATCCGACGAAGCCTGGCACGGTGACCGTAGCTGGCAAGGAGGGTCTTGACATCCCGCCGGGCACGCTC
>JAVKID010000031.1:0-31522 GCA_031459655.1 Candidatus Fervidifonticultor octavus
GGCCTGCGCTGTGCCAGGCCGGCCCAGGCCAGGTAGGGGGGATCCCCGGGCCCGATCCCCAACACGAACCGGCCTTCGCTGTATTCCTGGAGGCTGGCCGCGCGCATGGCGATCTCGGCAGGGCTGGCCGAGAACGGATTGACGATGCACGTGCCGATCCGAATGCGGCGGGTGGCGGAGGCGACGGCGGTGAGGGCCACCCAGGCATCCCGCTGCATGAGGTCCTGGCAGTACCAGAGGTCGTCGAAGCCCGCGTCTTCCGCGAGCTGGGCCCATCGGACGACCTCGCGGATGGTCCCGGACCCGCTGTTGAACCGCAGTCCGAAGCGCAGCGGCCCAGCGTTCATCGGTTCAGTTCTACCACAGAGCGGTCGGCGGGTCTAACGGGGGCCTGGGCCTGCGGGTCTGGCACCGCGCCAGGGGTCGCGGCACCTCGCAGCGAATTCCGTCTGCCACATGGAGAGCACCTTGCGGCCGAACCGCGTGCAGAAGCAGGTGTGCCGGCTGGCCGTGGCTGAGGCCCTGGGCGAGGCCGAAGCCGAGGTCATCCTCCGGGAGACCGGCATCGGCGACCTGCCGGACCTGCTGCCGGCCGGCCCGCGGGACCTCGACGCCCTCTTCGCGGAACTCCGCCCCTTCGCCGACCTCTACCGGGCGGTCCTGGTGCGGGCGGGCCGCGAGATGGCCCTGGCCGTCGCCCGGCGGGCGATCGTGCACTCCGGCCTGATAGGCCACGCCCACGACGCGGCCGCCCGGCGGCTGGGCCCCGGCGGCGCGCCCCGCGCGGCGCAGGGGTTGAGCCTGACCAGCCCGCCGCCTCCGGGGTTCGCCGCCGACCCCGACGAGGTCCAGCGGCAGTTCGAAGCCGCGATGCGGTTCTTCTCGTGCGAGGGCAGGCTGCTGGCGTACACGCCCGCCTACGTCCGGTTCCACGTCACGGGCTGCAACTGGTGCCGGGCGATGGAACGGGCCGGGGTGCCGGAACTGATCCCGTTCTTCTGCGAGACCGACGAACGGTTCATGGACGGCCACCCCACGCACCGGCTGCTGCGGCCGACCGCCATCGGCCTGGGGGACGCGCACTGCGACTTCCAGTTCGTGCCGAAAGCGACGGGGGACACCACGCATCGGGAGGGATGCACGTCATGACACACGATGACGACTGCCGCGTGACCCGGCGGGAGTTTTTGGCATACACGGCCGCCCTGGCCGGGACCGGCCTGGCCGTGGACCGGCTCGGCCATCCCGGGTGGGCCGCGCCCGCCGGCCCGCCGCAGCCGGTGGGGAACCTGCTGATCGTCCAGGGCGTCGACGCCGAGTCCCTGGACCCGCACGTGACCACGTCGGGGGCTTCCAAGGGCATGATGTGGGCCATGTACGACAAACTGCTGGAGCGTACACCCGACATGAAACTGATCCCCTGGCTGGCCACCTCCTGGCGCGTGCTCAACGACACGACCTGGGAGTTCCGGCTGCGGGACCACGTCTACTTCCACAACGGCGAGAAGTTCGGCGCCGAGCACGTCCGCGACACCATCGCCCGCTTCAAGAGCCCCGCGATCCGCAACGTCTACGCTGGCCAGCTCCGCCCGGTCAAAGACGTCGAGGTGGTGAACCCTCTGACCGTCCGCATCCACACCGACGGGCCGTTCGCCCTCCTGGCGGAGGTGCTGTCGCTGTACTGCGAGATCCTGCCCAGGGCCATTACCGGCGGCGAGGTGGACCCGACCAGGCGCGCCATCGGGACGGGCCCGTACCGGTTCGTGGAGTGGATCCCCAACGGCCGGATGGTGATGGACTTCGCCGAGCGCCCACACTTCAGCGGCCAGCCCAAACTGAGGCGGCTGGTGTGGCGTCCGGTGCCGGAAGCGGCCACCCGCCTGGTGGAACTGAAGACCGGGGCGGCGCACCTCATCACCCCGGTGGATCCCATCCAGATCCCCGAACTGCAGGCCACCAAGAACGTCGAGGTGGTCGCGTTCCGGCAGCTGTCGTCGCAGATCGTCGTGCTGAACGCCCTCAAGGTCCGGGCCTTCCAGGACGTCCGCGTCCGGCAGGCGATGAACTACGCCACGGATGTGGACGCCCTCATCCGGACCGTCATGCGCGGGGCCGCCTACCGGCTCAACAGCGCGTTCGGTCCGGGCATCCCCGGGTACGACGAGAGCCTGCGCCCCTACCCGTACGATCCCGATCGGGCCCGGCAGTTGCTCTCCGAGGCCGGCTACCGCGACGGGTTCGACGTCACGCTGGTCTCGCCCGAGGGCCGCTACCTGAACGACCGGCTGGCCAGCGAGGCCATCGCCGCCATGTGGACCCGCGTGGGCGTCCGCACCCGCGTGCAGGTCATGGACTGGAGCCCCTTCGTCCAGGGCGTGCTCGGCAAGACCCACGACGCCTTCTTCTTCCAGCAGGTCGGCGTGTTGCTGGATGCCACGGTCAGCATCAACTTCGACTCGGACCGCAAGGGCGCGGCCTGGCAGGGCTACAGCAATGAGGAGGCCAACCGGTTGATCCAGGAGGCGCCGAAGACCCTCGACGCCAACCGCCGGAACGACATGTACAGGCGGCTCAACCAGATCGTCCACCGCGAGTGCCCGTGGGTGTTCCTGTGGAACCAGCAGGGCGTCTACGCCATGCAGAAGCGCGTGAAGGGCTGGGTGGCGCACACCGACGGCATCATCCGGCTGGGAGGCATCAGCCTGGGCTAGCCTCCGGTGGGCCGGTTTCTCGTCCAGCGCCTGGTGCATCTGGTCTGGGTGCTGCTGGCGGTCAGCATTCTCGTCTTCCTGCTGATCCACCTGAGCGGCGACCCGATCCGGCTGCTGACGCCGCTGGACGCCAAGCCCGAGGACGTCGAACGCGTCCGGCGGCTCTACGGCCTGGACAAGCCGATCCCCGCCCAGTACTGGGACTTCCTCCGCCGGGCGCTGCGCGGGGACCTCGGCGAGTCGTTCCGCTACCAGCGGCCCGCCCTCGAGCTGGTCCTCCAGCGCCTGCCGACCACGGCGCTGTTGGCCGTGGTCACGGTCGGCCTGACGGTCGCGGTGGGCATCCCGGTGGGGGTGTGGGCCGGGTCGCGCGTGGGGAGCGCCGCCGACTGGCTCGTGTCGGTGGCCACGTTCCTGTTCATCAGCCTGCCGTCGTTCTGGCTGGGCGTGCTGTTGATCCTCCTGTTCGCCGACCGCCTGCGGTGGCTGCCGGCGTCCGGGTTCGAGTCGCCGGCGCACCTGGTCCTCCCCTGCGTGACCCTGGCCGTCTACACCACGGGGCTGCTCACGCGCCTGGTGCGCGTTGACGTCCTGGAGGTCCTCAGCCAGGACTTCATCCGCACCGCCCGCGCGAAAGGGCTGGCCGAGCGCGCCGTGCTGTCGCGCCACGCGCTGCGCAACGCGATGATCTCGGCGGTCACGGTGCTGGGGCTGCAGCTGGGGAATCTGCTGGGCGGGTCGGTCGTCGTCGAGGCGGTGTTCGCGTGGCCCGGGGTTGGCTGGCTCATGCTGCAGGGCATCCAGACGCGGGACCTGCCGCTGGTCCGGGCCGTGGTGCTGGTGGTGGGCACAGCCTTCGTGCTCATCAACCTGGCGGTGGACCTGCTCTACCTCTACCTCGACCCGCGCATCCGGTACGACCATGGCAGCTAGGTGGGCGCCGGCGCCCTCGCCGGGCCGGCGGCGCCCGCCCCAGTTCTATGCCGGCGCTGCCATCCTCGGCCTGATGACCGTCGTCGCCCTGCTGGCCCCGTGGCTAGCCCCCCACGGGTATGCCGATCAAGACCTCCTCCGGTCGCTCCAGCCGCCGGCGTGGCTGCCCGGCGGCGACTGGGCGTACCCGCTGGGGACCGACCGGCTGGGCCGCGACCTCTGCTCGCGCCTGATGGTCGGCGCGCGGGTCTCCATCGCCGTCGCGCTGCTATCGGTGCTCCTGGGCGGCGGACTGGGGACGATGCTGGGTCTGGCTGCCGGCTACTTCGGCGGGCGCGTCGACCGGACCATCTCCCGCCTCATCGACGTCCAGCTTTCCTTTCCGCCGGTCTTCGTCGCCATTGCCATCATGGCCGCCCTCGGGCAGAGCCTGCCCAAGCTCATCGTCGTGCTGGCGCTGGTTACCTGGGTGCAGTACGCGAGGGTGGCCCGGGCCAATACGCTGTCGGTCCGCGAGCGGGAGTTCGTCGCGGCCGCCCGGGCCCTGGGGGCGGCCGAGCGGCGCATTCTATCCCGCCACGTCCTGCCGTCCATCCTCCCGCCGCTGCTGGTGGTGGGCGCGGTGAACATGTCCAACGTGATCCTGGCCGAGGCCGCGCTGAGCTTCCTCGGACTGGGAGTTCAACCGCCTGTGCCCGCGTGGGGCAGCATGGTGAGCGACGGGCGGACTGTGCAGAGCCTGGCCTGGTGGAACACGGTCTTCCCCGGCATGGCGATCGCCGTGCTCGTCATCGGCGCCAACCTGCTCGGCGACGGCCTGCAGCGGGCGCGCTGAGGGAGCGGGGCCCCAGAGGAGGGATGCGGTCATGCGGACAGTCCTCGTCAACTGCCGTCTGGTGGACGGGACGGGTCGCGCGGCGGTGGACGACGCCGCGGTGGCCATCGAGGGCGAGCGGATCGTCTGGTGCGGGGCCCGGACCGATCCGGGGGCCCCGGCGGCGCGGCCGGGCGACCTGACGGTCGATCTGGAGGCGATGACGGTCCTGCCGGGGCTGTTCAACGTGCACGTGCACCTGGGGCTCCGCCTGCCGTTCCCCGAGCGGCGCGCCGATCCTTTCCCGCCTGGCTACCGCGTGATGCTCAACTACCGGCGCGCCCTGGAGGCCATCCTCAGCGGCACCACGAGCCTGCGCGTCGTGGGCGAGCCCTATTTCACCGACCTGGACGTCCGGGAGGCCATCGCCCGGGGCCTCCTCCCGGGGCCGCGCATCAAGGCGGCCGGGCACGCGTTGATCGCCACCGGCGGCCACGGGCACAACTCCGTGGGGACCGTGGAAGCGGACGGGCCCGATGGCTTCCGCCGCGCAGCGCGCGAACAACTCCGCGCCGGGGCCGACCTGATCAAGATCTGCCTGACCGGGGGAATCGGGACGCCCCGCGAGCAGCCGCAGGACAAGCAGATGACCGACGACGAGGTCCGGGCGGTCGTCGAGGTCGCCCACGCGGCCGGCCGGCGCGTGGCCGCCCACACCGGCGGCGACGCGGCCATACGGGATGCCGTGCGGCTGGGCGTGGACTGCATCGAGCACGGGTACTCGTTCGAGGACGACGCGGCCGCGGCCATGGCCGGGGCGGGGAGCTTCCTCGTGCCGACCCTGTGTGTGACCCAGGAACTCGACTACCTGCGCCGCCACGGGGTGCAGGAGTGGATGCTGGCCAAGGCCCGGGCGGTGGCCGGCGAACATCTGGCCTCGATCCGGCGCGCGGCGGCCCGGGGGGTGACGCTGTGCTGCGGGACCGACCTGCTCCCCAGCGATCCGGTGGACGGCACGGTGGCCACGATCCGGGAGGTGGAGCTGCTGACCGACTGCGGCCTGACGCCCCTGGAGGCCATCCGGGCCGCCACCTTCAACTCCGCGCGCCTGTGCGGGGTGGACGCTGAGACGGGGACCCTGGAGGCGGGCAAGCAGGCGGATCTCATCGCAGTCGCCGGGCAGCCGGACCGGCAGATCCGTGACCTCCGGGAGGTCCGGGTGGTGATGAAGGGTGGGGTGGTGTTCCGCAGCCGCCTGCCCGGCCTGCCCGACCCCGGGCTGGAGCGCCTCGGCGTGCCCATGGCGGGCGGCACCTTTGCCCGCCTCTGGTAGTCGGGCGGAACCTGCGGCTCCTGCGGCTCGATCGCCACCTACACTCAATCTCCCGCCTGCTACCGCTTCCCGGCCGTCTTGCGGACGGTGTACGTGATCCAGCACACCGTCCAGGCGACCAGGACCATGCCCGATGCGGTTCGCGATGTCTGCAAACATGATCCGGTGCTCCCTCGCGAGGTGGTGCCGCGTCAGGCGGCCACCGCATCGCGACGGCTCGACCGGATGAGCGCGGCCGCAGCGGCGGCGGCGGCGAACAGCAGCGCGGCCACCGTGACGATGGCGGCGTCGAACCCGTAGCGGTCGATCACGAGCCCCACGAGGATCGGCGCGGCCATCGCCCCCAGGTCGGCCATGGTGCGGTTGACCCCCAGCGCGGTCCCCCAGTGGGGTTCGGGCACCAGATCGGTGACCAGCGCGACGACGAGGCTGCCGCCCAGGTTGGCCCACGAGACCAGCGAGACCGCCACGACCAGCCCGAGCGGTGACCCCACCAGTAGGAAGCTCAACACCGAGGCGGCGAGGACGGCCAGGCCCGGGACGACGACGCGCTGGATCCCGAACCACGCGGCCAGGCGGCCGCCGACCAGCGCGGCGCCGAACCGCCACAGGGTCCCCAGCGTCAGCACACCGCCGATGGCGGCGGGGCCCAGGTGGAGCTGGCGGGCGGCGAAGAGGGGGACCAGCGTCATCGTCACGCCGCCGTAGAAGAACATCAGCGCCATCATGACCAGTCCCGGGCCCAGGATGAGGCCCAGCCGAAGGCCCGCGTCCGGATCCGGTAGCGCAACCGCTGCGCCATCCGCCCGGCCCGAAGCCGGATCGGTCAGCCGGCGTCCGGCGACCAGCGCCACCACCCCGAACACCGCGGCGAGCACGAGCGACCAGCGCCAGGACAGCCATCCGGCCACCGCGCCCCCGATTGCCGGCCCCAGGGCCCCGCCGGTGAGGGCGGCCACCTGGTGGTAGCTGAACAACTGGGCCTTGTTCTGGGACGTGGCGACCTTCGAGATCCACAACTGGGTCGTGATGAAGAACGCCGCCGCGCCGATCCCCATGAGGGCCCGGCCCGCCAGGACCGCCGGGAAGACCCACGCCACAGCGACGAGGGCCGCTCCCGCCGCGAACAACACACCGCCGCCGCCCAGCGTGACCGGCAGGACCGAGCGCGCCACGAACCGGGCCATCGGGAGGTTCACCACCAGCCGACTCCCATGGTAGACCGACAGCGCCAGGGCCACGGTCCCTGCCGAGACTTCAAACTCCTGCTGGACCTGGGGGAGCAGCGGTCCGAAGAACGACACGCCCATCTCGAAGCCGACGAGGATGCCCAGGAGCGGCAGGACGGCGCCCGCTCCCGATGGCGCGGTGCGGGACGGAGCCGCGGTCAACGCCGTGCCGCGATCACGGCATCGCCAGGGTGACGGTGGAGACGGGGGGCTACGAACGCGGGTTGACCGGCGAGAACCCCGGACCGCGGTCCTGCCGCGGGAACGGCAGGCCAGGGACCGGCGGGCCCTGGTACGGATTCAAGTAGTAGAACTCCGGCGGCGTCCCGGGCTGGCCCGGGCCATCCTGGGGGCCGGGCCGCAACTGGTAGAGCTGTCCGTTGTGGTAGAAGAGAATGATCGGTTCGCATGCTTCCTGCTGCCCGGGGCGCATGCCGGGCTGCTGATCGCCGGGCCCCGGCAACGGGATGAACTCGCGCAGGGGAGGCGGTGAGCCGGGCGCCTGGAAGGGTTGGGGACCCGGGAACGGCTGTGGTCCCGGGAACGGCTGTGGTCCCGGGAACGGCTGTGGTCCCGGGAAGGGCTCCGGCCTCCGGAACGGCGGCTGGAAGGGATCCTGGACCTGGGCCGGCTGCACGAGCGGGGGCCGGGATCCTTCGGCGGTCGCCGCCGGCACCGCGCGGCCCGCCGCAAATCCCACGGAGTAGGCCACAACGCCGACTGCGATCGCCACGAAGGCCGTCAGGAGCACTGCTGTCCGTCCAGACATCTGATTCGCCCCCTGTTCGCCGGGTGATCTAAGGGTAGCACAAATCCCAGATCGGTTCACCAGGGCGCCCGCAAGGCCGTCGCACCCGCCGCCAGCCCGCCGCCAGTTGCGGGTTTGACTCGCCTGAGTTCCGCCGACTACAATGGTGGCCACCATGGCCCTGATCTTCACCTTCCCCTGCGGCGGCCGAAGGTAGTCCAGCAAATTCCCACAAGACCAGTCTCTTATTTACTGACTTGCCGGTAGCTGCACCCGGGAGATGGGTGCCGCCGAAGACGCGGCCGAACGGGCCAGCGGCGCCGTCGACGCCGCGCGGTCGCGCGCGGAGGCGCAGGGGAACGTGTGGGTGGACGCCTCCCAGACCCTTGCCCTGCTGTGCACCTGCGGCAAGAAACTCGATGTGAACATCCAGCACCACCCGAGGGTCCCGCAGTCCAAGCAGCCGGTCCAGAAGCGCCAGACCGGCATGATCGCCTTTCCGTCGGCCGCGAAGCCGGGACGAGGACACCGCAGTCAATCCTGACGCCCCCCGCAGCCATCCCGCACGCGGTGTGCGGTGGACCCGTGTGGCCTCTGGTGCTGGGCGCACCCCTGGCCCTGCTGCAGTTCTCCTCCGATACCCGCGGCAGGGGCCGCAGGAGCCCGATGGCCCTCAGGTGGACCTCTCGCCCTGCACGTCGAAGCCCCTACCAGGGCGAAATCACCATGTGAGGACGGGGCGGACACATGGATTCTGCGGGCTTCGCGCAACGCGTCGGACGACTGGGCGACCTGCTCGCGCCCAGCCTGGCGGAGGACTGGCCCAACCTGCCGGTCGTGCGGGGCGAGGGCACCTGGCTCTACGGCCTGGACGGCCGGCGGTATCTCGACTTCGTCTCGGGCATGGCGGCCTGCAACCTCGGCCACCGGCACCCCCGGGTCGTGGAGGCCGCGCGGGCCCAGATCGACCGGCTCATCCACGGGCCGATCGGCATGGTCGCCTACGACCCCCTGCTGCGGCTCTGCGAGGAACTGGGCCGGATCACGCCGGGCGACCTCACCATGTTCTTCTGGGGCAACGGCGGTACCGAGGCGGTGGAGGGGGCCATCAAGCTCGCCCGGTACGTGACGCGGCGGCCGGCCATCGTGGATTTCATCGGCGGTTTCCACGGCCGGTCGCTGGGGTCGGCGTCGGTGACCACGTCCAACGCGAAGTACCGGCGGCACTACGAACCGCTGCTGCCCTCGGTCTACCACGTCCCGTTCCCGTATTGCTTCCGCTGCCCTCACCGCACCGGGCCGGGCTGCTGCGGCGATCCCTTCGTGAGCCTGGAGCGCCTCTTCCGGCACGTGGTCTACCCCGAGGATGTCGCGGCCATGATCGTCGAGCCGATCCTCGGCGAGGGCGGCTATGTGGTGCCCCCGCCCGACTTTCTGCCGCGTCTAGGGGAGATCTGTACCCGATATGGCATCCTGTTGATCTTCGACGAGATCCAGACCGGGTTCGGGCGCACGGGTGAGATGTTCGCCGCCCAGACCTTCGGCGTGGTCCCTGATGTCCTGGTCCTTTCCAAAGCCATCGCGTCGGGTTTCCCGTTGAGCGCCGTCGCCGCCGGACCGGACCTGATGCGGCGGTGGACGGCGGGGTCGCATGGCACGACCTTCGGCGGGAACCCGGTGGCCTGCGCGGCGGCCCTGGCGACCCTGGAGGTCTTCCGGGAGGAGCGCGTGCTGGACAACGCCCGCCTCCGCAGCCAGGAGGCGATGGCCCGGTTGCAGGCCCTGGTGCAGCAGTCGCCCTACATCGGCGAGGTCCGGGGCAGGGGACTGATGATCGGGGTGGAGTTCGTAGATCCGGCGCAGGGCCATGCGCCTGCGGGCGCCATCGCGTGCAGAGTGCTGGAAGGCTGCCTGCACCGCGGGCTGATCCTCTATCCGGCGGGATGGGCGGCGCACGTGATCCGGTTCATTCCGCCGCTCACCGTCAGCCGCCAGGAACTGGAGGAGGGTCTGGGCATCTTCTCGGACGTGGTGATGGGGCTGGGGACCTGACCGCCAGGCGGTTCGGGGGCTGCTCGCGCCCGGCCCCGCGACCTCACTCGCCGGGGCCCTCGTGCACCACCACCAAGTCGTCCACGACGGTCTGCGCCAGCTGCTGTCCGCCGACGAAGGTCGCATAGACGCCAACGTGCCCGCGGCGGATGCGGCCGTCGCGGACCGGCATGCCGGGCAGCAGGACGCCGTTCCAGTACGCCCACAGGCGGTCGCCGACCGCGCGCAGCTTCATCCGGTGCCACCCGCCGGTTGACGGCAGTCCTCCCGGGATCTCCGCCGGTTGCCACTCCCGCAGGAAGTCCGGGAAGTTGTTCACGTCGCGTCCCACGTAGGCCAGCGACAGCGACGGCTCGGCGTTGAACCGGGCCGAGAACCTGTAGTAGCGGCGCTGGACGGGGTCCACCCTGATGGCGATGCCCTGCAGCGGCCCCTGGGGTGCTTCGACCACGTCCACGTACACCCACGCCTCGACGGAATAGTCGTCCAGATCGGCCGGGCCAGCGTACGAGAGGCTGGCAAAGCCTCCCAGCGTCCTGTTGCTGACCAGGCCGGCCCAGCCGTCGCCGTCAGGTGCGTCCGGCCGGGGCACCGGCTGCAGCGGGTCGGGGCTGAACCCGGGGAAGGTCTGCCAGGCGACCTGCGTGCTCCCGGCGGCAAATCCCTCCCTGAGGATCACCCGGGTCTGCATCATGGTCCAGGGGAGGGCTGCGGCCCACGAGGGGGAGGTGGGAACGCCGGCGACAGCCAGGACCAGCAGCCCCGCCCCTACGACCCGCGGCACCGCGCCCTCGCTTACCGGTGTGTGCGCGCCAGCAGGTTCTCCAGGAACTCCTCGTGCCCGACCTCGTCTTTCAGCAGCTCCGAGGCCAGCGCGTAGGTCACCGGGTCCTTCCCAAACGTCATCTTGCAGAGCCTGTGGTAGGCCGCAATCGCGCCGCGTTCGGCCTTGATCTGATCCTCCACCATGCCGTCGGCGTCGCTCCACTCGGACCGCGGAGCCGTCCACGGCGCGTTGGCCCCCGCCTCCCAGTCTCTGGGGTGCACGACGGGGTCGCCGCCCAACTCGATGATGCGTCGGGCCAGGGCCTTGGCATGCCCCAGTTCTGCCGTCGCCTCCTCGGTGAAGTGCTCGGTCAACTCCTCGCCGTGGAACCCCTCGGCGACCTGCGCGGTGATCCAGTACGAGTAGAACGCCAGCAACTCGTCCAGGTAGGCCTTCTT
The DNA here is from genome assembly GCA_031459655.1 of Candidatus Fervidifonticultor octavus. Classification (GTDB taxonomy): domain Bacteria; phylum Sysuimicrobiota; class Sysuimicrobiia; order Sysuimicrobiales; family Humicultoraceae; genus Fervidifonticultor_A; species Fervidifonticultor_A octavus_A. Next base: position 11,045 of record JAVKID010000031.1, read on the forward strand.
GAGTTCCCCGACGAGTTCATCGACGTTCAGTTCGACGATGGCGCGTCCTTGCTGTCCCATGGATCCTCCTCCTGTCTTGTCTGTGAGGTGTTCGTGCGCATGCGGGGCAGAGGCCCCGCACGGTCAGATACGGCTCCACGACGAATCCGGAGCGCCCGGCCGCACGCCGGAGCAGCGCCGGGATGCCTGGATCGGTGAAGTCGTCAATCGCCCCGCACCGCACACAGACCACGTTGGCGTGCGGCGACGTGCCCGTGTCGTAGCGGGCCAGGCCGTCGGGTCCGTCGAAGGCGGCCACCAGACCGAGGGATGTGAACAGGTGCAGCGTTTTGTAGACAGAGGCGCGGCTGAAAGTCGGGTACCGCCGCCGGACCCGCCGGAGGAGCGCCTCGGCCGACGGGTGGTCGCGGGACGCCCGCAGGGCCTCGAAGACGGCCATCCGCTGGGCGGTCATCCGATGCCGGGCGACTCGCAGGGTCCGCCGCAGGACGTCCAGGTCAGCCTTATGAAGACTCATTCTCTAGTGAGATTAAGTCTCAATAGGCACGCTGTCAACCCCGTCCCGGCCGCAGGCGCTCCTGGCCCACCACCCGCAGGATCTCATCCCGGATCAGCCCGTGGATTTGCCGGCGCAGGGCGATGAACGCCGGCGTATCCATCACACCGACCTCCCGGGGCCGCGGGAGGGCCACCGCCACCTCGGCCTTGATCCGCCCGGGCCGCGCGGTCATGACGTAGACGCGGTCGGAGAGCAGGATCGCCTCGTCGATGTCGTGGGTGACGAACAGCACCGTCTTGTGCGTCTGCTCCCAGACCCGCAGGAGTAGTTCCTGCATGATCGCACGGGTCTGCGCATCGAGGGCGCCGAACGGTTCGTCCATCAGCAGGATCGCCGGATCGTTGGCCAGCGCCCGGGCAATGGCCACGCGCTGCTGCATGCCCCCCGAGAGTTCCTTGGGGTAGGCGGGCTCGGTGCCCTGCAGTCCGACCAGGTCGAGGTAGCGGCGGACCACCTCCCGGCGCTCCTGGGCCGGCCGGCCGCGCAGCCGCAGCCCGAACTCCACGTTGCCCTGCACCGTCAGCCACGGGAAGAGGGTGTAGGACTGGAAGACCATGCCGCGGTCGGCGCCGGGCCCTGCCACGGGGCGGCCGTCCAGGGTCACCTCGCCGGAGGTGGGTCGGATGAGGCCGGCGACGATGCGCAACAGCGTGGACTTCCCGCAGCCCGACGGCCCGACGATGGAGACGAACTCCTGCTCTCGCACCTCCAGGGTCAGGTGCTCTACGGCGGTCACCGTCCCGCCCCGGCGCCGGGTGAAGACCACGCTCAGGTCGCGGATGACGAGGGTCATGGCACTCAGACCCTCGGCGACCACGGCAGCAGGAGCCGGTGGAGCCACTTGAACGTGAAGTCGAACGCAAACCCCAGCAGCCCGATGGTGAACAGCCCGACGAAGATGCGGTCGGTGAACAGACCCCGGCCGGCGTCCAGGATCATGTAGCCCAGCCCCCGGTCGGCGGCCACCAGTTCGGCGACGATCAGGTAGGTCCACGCCCAGCCCATGGTGATGCGGAGGTTGTCCATCACGCCGGGCAGGGTGGCAGGCAGCAGGACGCGCCGGACCACGTCGCCGCGCCTGGCGCCCAGCGTGTAGGCGGAATCCAGCAGGTCCTTGGAGACGTTGGCCGAGACATCTGCGATCAGCAGGATCAACTGGAAGAACGTGCCGATGAAGATCACCGCCACCTTCTCGGCGGTGCCGATCCCGATGTAGAGGATCAGCAGCGGGATCATGGCGGAGACCGGCAGGTAGCGCACGAAGTCCACCACCGGCTCCAGCAGGGCCTCGACGAACTTGAGGGTCCCCATCAGGATGCCCAGCGGCACCGCCAGCGCCACGGCCAGGGCCCAGCCCGTGACGATGACCGTCACGCTGGCCTGCGTGTGCACGAGCAGGCTGCCGTCGGCGAGCAGGTCGGCCGCCGCCCCGATGATGGCCGATGGCGACGGGAGGAACAGGGGAGCGACGAAGCCCCCGTAGGTCAGCACCGCCCAGACCGCCAACAGGCCTGCGGCCGACGCGGCGACCCCCGCCAGGTACGCGGCGCGGGAGATCGGCTCGTGCGGCCGCAGGATCTCGCTGAGACGCTGAATCAGGCCCCTTCGGCCCGGCCTCACTTCACGAATGACCCGTCCAGGATGTCCGCCGCCTTGATGCCCTTCATGCCGGCCTTGCCGAGCCGCGTCCACAGGTCGATGGCGAACTGCGCGGTCTTGTAGCCCGCGCCCGGCGCGGCCTTTGTGCCGAAGAACTCCTTCAACGCCGCGGCGTCATAGTAGCGGATGCCGGTGAGGGTCTCGGCGAACACCTTGGGATCCTTCAGCCAGCCGCCCACGGCTTCGGCCATGATCTTGTTGGCCTCGTCGGGGTTGGCCTTCCAGAAGTCCACGGCCCGGACCCAGGCCCGCACGAGGTTCTCCATGTCCTTGGGCCGGGCCTTGATGACGTCCTTGCGGAAGACCAGGACGTCCACGATCAGGTTGGGCGTCGCCGAGGAGTCCACCAGCACCTTGCCGTGCGCCGCCTGCTTGCCCCTGGTCAGCCAGGGTTCCCAGGTGACGGCCGCATCCACCTTGCCGGCCACGAACGCGGCCCCCGCGTCGCCGGCGGTCATGTTGACCGGGGTGATGTCGCGCAGCGACATCCCGTGCTGCTGCAGCAGGAAGGCCAGGAAGAAGTGGCTCACGGAGCCCTCGCTGAACGCCACCTTCTTCCCCTTGAGGTCCCGGACGGACTGGATCTCCTTGCGCGCGACGATGCCGTCCCCGCCCTTCGAGTCGTCCATGGCCAGGATGGCAGCCATCTGGAGGTCGGGCTTCACGCGCTGCACGACCGTGTCGATGGTGGTCATCAGCCCGTCGATGCGCTTGGCGGCCAGCGCCACGTACCGCGGTTTGGTGTCCTCCATCAGGATGAACTCCACGGAGGTCCCCAGTTCCTTGAGGAAGCCCTTCTTCTCGGCGAGGAACAGGGGCCCGTAGCCGACCCAGACGGGGTACCCGATCTTCAGCGGAATCTGGGCGGACAGCGCGGCGGGCCGGGCGAGCATCCCGGCGGCCAGCACCACCGCCACCAGCAGGGCAGTGCGGCGACCTGTCATACGCCACCTCCTTGTCAGCGCGAGGCCGGTGTGGGTCACTGGACTTCTTCGGACGGTGCCGCGCGACTCCTGCCCTGCCGGCGGTCGTCGCCGACCCCCTGCCGGTGGAGATCCCGCGCGGCGGCGTAGAGGTCTGCCAGCCGCCGGGCGACCGTGCGCACGTCGTATTGTTGGGCGGTCTGCCTGGCGCGCCGGCCCATCGCCCGGCGCGCCCGATCGTCGGCCAGCAGACGGCGGACGGCATCGGCAAACGCTGCGGGATCGTGGTCGGTCAGCAGCCCGTCCGCGCCGTGGGTCACGGTGTCGTTGAGTCCGTGGGCGGCGACGGCGACCACCGGCAGTCCGGAGGCCATCGCTTCCAGCACCGCCAGCGGCTTCACTTCGGTCACAGACGTCATCACGAACAGGTCGGCGGCCGCGTAGTAGTGGGCGACATCAGCATACGCCACCTCGCCGGTGAACACCACCCGGTCGCCCAGACCGAGAGACGCCGCCAGGCGGGCCAGCGCCGTCCGCTCCGTCCCGTGGCCGACGACCAGGAGCCGCGCCCCGGGCGGACCGACGAGCACGTCCGCAAGGGCCTGGAGCATGAATGCGAGGTTCTTCTCCCTGGCCAGGCGGCCGCAGTAGAGGAGGACCCGTTCCTGGGATGCGATCCCGAGGCGCCGGCGGGCTGCCCCGGCGTCTGCGCCTGCGAACCGCTCGAGGTCGACGGGGTTCGGCAGGATCTCGATAGGACGCCGGATGCCGTAGGAGAGGAGCAGGTCGCGGACCGACGGGGCCGGGCAGATGACGAGCTGACATCGCTCCGCCTGGCCGACGACCGCCCACCGGGCCGCGGCGCGGACGAGCCCCCGGGGCAGCGGGACGTAGTGCACGTAGTGCTCATACTGGGTGTGGAAGGTGTAGACGGCCGGCACCCCCAGCCGGCGCGCCAGGGTCGCCCCGAGCCAGCCGATAGGGAACGGATGCTGCGTGTGAATGACATCCAGCCCCAGCCGGGGGATGAGCGCCAGCAACCAGGGCGAGACCGGCAGGGCCAGGGGAGAGGGAACCCTGCGGGACAGGTTGATCGCGGGGAACCGGTAGATCCGGTCCTCGACATCCCGGTACCCCCGCGCGGCGGGGGCGAAGATGTGGACCTCATGGCCCAGGGCTTCCAGGCCCCGGCGCAGGAGGTCCACGCTGTGGACGACCCCGGTGATGATCGGCTTGTAGCTGTCGACGAACACCCCGATCTTCATGGGCCCAGGGGTCAGCCGGGGAGGCCCGCCCGGAACCGTTCGGCGTCCTCGCGGGTGCCGCGGTAGGGACCCGGGTGCTCCATCTTGAGGGAGGTCACCGCCGCGGCCAGCCGGCACGCGTCGTCCGGCGCGAGATCCAGACGCGACGCCACATAGGTCGCAAAACAGGTGTCCCCGCGGCCGGTGCGGCCCCTGATGGCCCGAGGCGTGAATGGGGCTTCGTGGAACGTCCCGTCGGCGTAGACCAGCACGCCGCGGCCATGGGTGAGCACCACCTCCCGGGGACCGAGCGCGGCCAGGGCGCGCGCCGCCTCCCTCATGTCCGTCTCGCCGGTCAACACCTCGGCTTCGACGTCGTCGGCCTTCACGTACCTCACCCCGGCGAGATCCCTGGTTTTCCCCGGCCAATCCCGGGTTCTCAGCGAGTCGCCTTCCGGCACCCGCACGAACCCCTGGACGTCCAGGCCGACCGGGCCGCGCGCGACCAGCATGCGGACGATCTCGGCGCCGACTTCCCCGGCCACCAGCGGCGTGACGATGGTGACACGGGCCTCAACGACCGGGACCTCTTCGGGCGTAAACGGCCCGGCAAGCCCCAGCAGGCGGCAGCTCCGCCGATCCATGTCTTCCGTGGGGTAGATGTTCTCGATGCCGGTGGTCTGGCCGGCCGGCGAGGCGTACACGGTGATCCCCTCGCGGCGCAGTTCGTCCAGCCGGCCGAAGTCGTCCGGGTGCAGTCTTGTGATGACCGCCACGGCAAAACCCAGCCGGCGCAGCGCCAGGGAACCATAGTACACACCGCCCCCTGACGCGGTTTCCGCGACGCCGCGCCAGACCAGCCGGTCCCGGGCGAAGTGCCCGAGGAAGGCGACGTCGACCACGGGGGCGGCGCGCCTACGACTTCATGCCCGCGATGAAGGCGTCGATCGGGATAATGGGCAGCGACTGGATCTTCACGCTCCCCCGCGCTCCCAGCTCGATCGAGACGCGCGCCACCACTTCTGGGTTCGGGGCCTCCAGGATTGTCATGAAGTCATAGGGGCCGAGCACGGCGTACTGGGAGAGGATCGTGACGCCCCAGGCCTCTACCTCCTTGTTGACCTGCTTGATGCGGTCCGGGTTCTTCTTGACCGTCTCCGCCCCGTCGTCTGTCAGGTTGCTGAGCATGAGGTAGGTCCCCATACCGATCGCCTCCGTCTTGTGCGTGCCCGGCAGCCGGACCCCCGCCACCCGCCGGGGCTTCGCTGTCCAGGTTCGATAGGAGTGGTTCCTCCACCCCCCGAATGTACATCGTATGGGCGCCGGTGATGAACTTCGCCAGGCCCGGCGGGTCCCTCCCGAGCAGGTGCGGTGGACGTGCCGGCCGGAGGACCTGCCCTTCGAGACGACCGCCGACCTGCCGCCCGGGGACAGCATCGTGGGCCAGGACCGGGCCGTCCGCGCTCTCGACTTCGGCCTGATCGTCCCACAGACCGGTTACAACATCTTCGTGGCCGGGCCGCCGGGCACCGGCCGGACCACCTACACCCGCAGCAAGGTGGACGAGATCGCGTCCAGGCAGCCCGCGCCGCCGGACTGGATCTACGTCCACAACTTCCGGCAGCCGGACCAGCCCATGGCGATCTCGCTGCCGCCCGGGGTGGGGGCCCAGTTCCGGCGGGACATGGAGCGGCTCGTCGACGAGCTGAAGGACGCCATCCGCAAACTGTTCGCCAGCGAGACGTTCGAGTCCAAGCGCAGCGCCATGATGCAGCAGTTCGAGCAGCAGGCGAGCGGGATCTGGCGCGAACTGGAACAGGAAGCCCGGCGGCTCGGGTTTGCTCTCCAGCGCACGCCCGTGGGGATCGCCACCGTCCCGATCTCGCCGTCGGGGGAGCCGATTGGGGACGAGCAGCTCGCGCAGCTCTCCCCGGTCCACCGCGAGGAGCTCGAGCGTCGGGCGCGGGCGCTGCAGGAGAGCGTGGGCGAGGCCACCCGGAAGGTCCGCAACATCGAGCGCGAAGCCAAAGAGGCGCTGACCGAACTGGAGCGCTCGGCGGTGCGGTCGGTGGCCGGCCACGCCGTGAATGCGCTCAAACAGCGCTACGCCGATCACCCGCGCCTCGTGGAGTGGCTCGACCGTCTCCTGGCCGACGTGGTGGAGCGCCATGACGACTTCAAGGAGGAAGCCCAGCCGTCGCCCCTCCCGTTCCTGCCGCGGCGGCCCGAGTTCACCCGGTACCAGGTCAACCTGTTCATCGACAACAGCCAGACGAAGGGGGCGCCCGTCGTTCTGGAGCTGAACCCGACGTACTACAACCTGTTCGGCAAGACGGAGTTCCGCGGTGAGTTCGGCACCATGGTCACCGACTTCACGATGATCAAGCCTGGCGCCCTGCACCGGGCCAACGGGGGCTACCTGGTCCTCCAGGCCCGCGACCTGCTGGTCTCGCCGTTCGCGTGGGAGGGGCTCAAGCGCGCCCTCAAGAGCCGTGAGGTCCGCATCGAGAACATTGCAGAGCAGTACGGCCTCTTCGCTACGGCAACGCTGCGGCCCGAGCCGATTCCGCTCAACGTCAAGGTGGTCCTGATCGGCCCCTGGCTGATCTATCACCTGCTGTACCTGTACGATGAGGACTTCCCCAAGTTGTTCAAGATCAAGGCCGACTTCGACATCGACGTGGAGCGCACCACCGACGCCATGTTGGACTACGCCCGGGCGATCGGCGCCATCTGTCGGCGCGAAGGCCTGCTGCCCTTCGACCGCGCCGCCGTGGCGCGCGTCCTGGAACACAGCGCCCGTCTGGCCGAAGACCAGCACCGCCTCTCCATGCGCTTCAACGAGATGGCGGATGTCATCTACGAGGCCTCGGCGTGGGCTCGGAGCGAGGGCGCGGATCGGGTCTCCTCCCAGCATGTAGGCCGCGCCATCGACGAGAAGATCCGTCGCAGCAACCGGGTCGAGGAGCGCATCCGGACGCTGCTCCGCGACGGGCAGTTGCTGGTGAGCACCGCCGGGACCGCGGTCGGCCAGGTGAACGGGCTGTCGGTCCTGGTGCTGGGCGACTACGCTTTCGGCAAGCCCTCCCGCGTCACGGCCCGGACCTTCGTTGGCAGCCGCGGCGTCGTGAACATCGAGCGGGAAACCCAGCTGTCCGGGCGCATCCACACCAAGGGCGTCCTCACCCTGGCGGCCTACCTGGGCGGCAAGTTCGCCCAGCAGCGGCCGCTGTCGGTGAACGCGTCCCTCACCTTCGAACAGACCTACGAGGAGGTGGAGGGCGACTCGGCTGCCTCCACCGAACTGTACGCGCTGCTCTCGGACCTGTCGGGCGTCCCCATCGACCAGGGGATCGCCGTGACCGGCTCGGTCAACCAGAAGGGCGAGATTCAGCCCATCGGCGGCGTCAACGAGAAGATCGAAGGCTTCTACTATGCGTGCAAGACGATGGGGCTGACGGGCCGGCAGGGGGTGCTGATCCCCTACCAGAACCTGCGCAACCTCATGCTGAACGACGAGGTTACGCAGGCGATCCGGGAGGGGAGGTTCCACGTCTGGGCCGTGCGGACCATCGACGAGGGGCTCGAGGTCCTGACCGGGATGCCCGCGGGTATTGCCGACGCCGAGGGCAACTACCCCGAGGGGACGGTCAACCACCTGGTCAGCCGCCGGCTGGCCGAACTTGCCGAGCACCTGCGACGGTTCGGCCCGCCGCGCCCCGAGCGGGACGGGCAGGCCCGCGAGGAGGCGGCGGAACGGGAACCCGCTCCGGCCTCGGACCCCGACCCGCCGGCGGGCAGCCACCCGGGAGGCTGAACCCCGCTTGCATGCTCCTTGACACGCCCGCTGCGCGTCTTCACCGCGAAAGGCTACGCCACCGCCCCCCATCGTCCGTGAGAGCGTGCGGCTCTTCCTCACCGGCGTGCTGAGGCGGACCCACGGTTCTGTCAACCCGGCCGGGGTGCACCTGGCACGCGCCATCGGCGGGCCCCTGGGGGGAGACCCGTGAGGCGGCGCCTGGGCGTGCTCATCGTGATCGTAATCGCAGGTCTCGCCGCGGCGGCCCTGTGGGCGCGGACGTCCCTCTGGCCGCCGCCCCCACCCGGCACGCTGCAGGCCTTTGGCACCATCGAGGCCACCGAGGTCAGCGTGGCCAGCAAGGTCCCCGGGCGGGTGACGCAGCTCCTGGTGGCCGAAGGATCCGAAGTGAGGGCAGGGCAGATCGTTGCCCGGCTCGACGCGGCCGAGATGGATGCGATGCTGGCACAGGCCGAGGCGGCCCTCGAAACCGCCCGCGCGCGGGTCGCTCAGGCCGAGGTGGCGCTGCGCGCGCAGCGCACCCAGGCCGCCGCCGCCGTCGCCCTGGCGGAAGCGCAAATGGACGCGGCGCGCGCCCGGTTGCCGCAGGCCGAGATCGCGCAGGACTGGCAGGCCCGGCAGGTCGCCCAGCAGGTGGATCAGGCGCGGGCGCAGGTGGCGGCCGCAGAGCAGGCGGCACGCGCCGCCGGCGCCAACGTGGCGGCGATCGAGGCCAGCCTGGTGCGGGCCCAGCAGGATCTCCAGCGCCTCGAGCAGCTCTACCGCGCGGGCGCCGTCGCGGCCCAGCAGGTGGACGCCGCCCAGGCGCAGGTCAAGGCGCTGCGCGCGCAGCGCGACGCCGCGGCGGCGCAAGCAGCCGCAGCGGAGCGGCAGGTCGCTCAGGCGCGGGCCGTCCTCGCCGCTGCGGAAGCCAACCGCCTGCAGGTCGGCATCCGGCGGCAGGACACCTCGATCGCGGCCGCGCAGGTGCGGCAGGCGCAGGCCGGCCTGCGGGCGGCTCGCGCGGCCTACGATCTGGTCAGGCAGCGGGAACAGGAGGTCGCCGCCGCCCTCGCCCAGGTGGCGCAAGCGCGGGCGGCTTTGGATCTGGCCCGGGCGCAGTACGACCACACGATCCTCCGCGCGCCCGCCGCCGGGGTGGTGGTGACCAAGAGCGCGGAAGTCGGCGACGTCGTCGCCGCCGGCCAGCGCCTGCTGTCCATCGCCCGCGTAGACCGCGTGTGGGTGCGGGTCTTCGTGCCGGAACCGGACCTGGCTCGCATCCGGGTCGGACAGCCGGCCGATGTCTTCGTGGACGCGTTCCCCCACCGGCCCTTTGCGGGCACCGTCACCGAGATCAGCCAGCAGGCCGAATTCACACCGCGCAACGTGCAGACCCGCGAGGAGCGCATCAAGCAGGTCTTCGGGGTGAGGATCGTGCTGGACAATCCCGACCGCGTGTTGAAACCGGGCATGCCGGCTGACGCCGTCATCAAGACGGCCGGTGGGACACCGCCACGGCGCCCATGATCCTCGCGACCGACCTCACCCGGCGGTTCGGCGATCGCCTGGCCGTCGATCGCCTCTCGCTGACCGTCGAGGCCGGCGAGATCGTCGGGCTCGTCGGCCCCGACGGCGCCGGGAAGACCACGCTGTTCCGCATGCTGGCCGGCGTCCTGGAACCCACCGGCGGCCACGCCCGCATTGCCGGCTTCGACGTGCAGACCCACCCCGATGCCATCAAAGCGCGGATCGGCTACATGCCGCAGGGATTCTCCCTCTACACCGATCTCACCGTGCTGGAGAACCTGCGGTTCGTCGCCGAGATCTACGCCGTCCCCAGACAGGCGATGGTCGCGCGAATCGAGCGGCTGCTGGCCTCTGGCCGCATGGGGCCGTTCCGCCATCGCCTGACCGACCACCTGTCGGGCGGCATGAAGCAGAAGCTGGCCCTGGCGGCGACGTTGATCCACGAACCCGAGGCCATCATCCTGGACGAGCCCACCACCGGCGTCGACCCCGTCTCCCGACGGGAGTTCTGGCAGATCCTCTACGACCTCAACCGGCAGGGCATGACCGTGCTCGTGGCCACCCCCTACATGGACGAGGCCGAGCGCTGCTCGCGGGTGGCCCTGATGCATCAGGGCCGCATCCTCTCGGTGGACACCCCCGACGCGACCCGCGGCCGCATGCGCGGGGTCGTTCTGGAGGTGCTTGCCACCCCACGCCGGCCCGCCCTGGCCGCTGCGCGGGCGCTGCCCGAGGTGCTGGGCGGGACGGTCTTCGGCGCCAGCCTGCACCTCGTCGTCCGCGATCTGGCTGCCGCGCCGGCGGTCGGCGCCGCGCTCGGGCGGGCAGGGGTGACGGTGGAAGCGATTCGCCCCATCGAGGCGTCGCTGGAGGACGTCTTCGTATCGCTGCTGACGCGCGAGGGTCCCGATGCCTCCTGAGATGGCCATCGAGGCGCGGGGCCTGACGAAGCGCTTCGGCGACTTCGTCGCGGTGGACCACGTGGATCTGTCCATCGCCCGCGGGCAGATCTTCGGGTTCCTCGGCCCCAACGGCTCCGGGAAGACCACCACCATCCGCATGCTGTGCGGCCTGTTGCTGCCCAGCGAAGGTTCGGCGCGCGTCCTCGGGTACGACGTGGTACGCCATCCCGAGGCGGTCAAGGCGCGCATCGGGTACATGAACCAGCGTTCCGGCCTCTACAACGACCTGACCGCGGAGGAGTTGCTGCACTTCTATGGCCACGTCTACGGCCTGGGGGCCGGCGAACGCCGGCAGGCCGTCCGGGCCTGGCTGGAGCGGGCCGGGCTGGAGGGACGCGCCCGCGACCTCATCGGCACGCTGTCGGGCGGGTGGCGGCAGCGCCTGGCCCTGGGCTGCGCGGTGCTGCATGGGCCCCAACTGCTGCTGTTGGACGAACCGACCTCGGGGACCGATCCGGCGCAGCGCCGCGAGTTCTGGGAGCTGATCTACCGCTTCGCCGATGAGGGCACCACCGTGCTGGTCACCACCCACTACATGGACGAGGCCGAGCACTGCGGGATGCTCGCCTTCATCCACGCCGGGCGGATCATCGCCCGGGGCACGCCGTCGGAGATCAAGGCCTCCGCGATGCGCGGGGGCGTGCTGGAGATCGTGGCCGAGCCCTGGATGGACGCGATGACCGCCCTGCGCGAGGCGCCCATGGTGCGCGAGGCGGCGCTGTGCGGCGTCGCCATCCACGCGGTGGTGGACGCGCCGGCCCAGGCTGCGCCGGCCGTTGAGGCGTTCCTGCGCGGGCGGGGCATCCGGGTTCGCCGAACCGAGCCCCGCCCGCCGTCGCTGGAAGACGTCTTCGTCTCCCTGGTCGAACCGGACGCCGCGGCGGGGCTGCGCGGTGTGTGGGGCGACTGGCGGGCCGACAGCGCGCAGGGAGGTTCCCCGCATGCCTGACCGGCCTGGGGCGGCGCCTGAACCCATCCCCCGGCGGGCGGCCGCCATGCTGGCTGCCCGCCGCCTCGCGGCCATCATCGTCAAGGAGTTCATCCAACTCGTCCGCGACCGCCGGACCCTGGCCATGGCGCTGGTGATGCCCGTGGTCCAGCTCCTGCTCTTCGGCTACGCCATCACCACGGACGTGGAGCACCTGCCCACCATCGTCCTGGACCTGTCGCGAAGCCGCGAGAGCCGCCAGCTCGTCCAGCGCTTCGTGAACTCGCGCCGCTTCGACGTGCGCGCCTACGCGGCCGACCTGGATCAGGTGCAGCGGGCCATCGACCGGGGGGATGCCCGGGTGGCGATCGTGCTGCCGGTCGACCTCGCCCGCCGCCTCCAGGCCGGGCGCCCGGCCCAGGTGCAGGTCCTCGTGGACGCCTCCGATCCGCTCATTGCCAGCGGCGCCCTCTCGACCGCTGAGGGCATCGGCCAGCTCACCTCACTGGAGATCGTGGCCCGGCGACTCCCCGACGCCGCCGGGGGGATCGGCCCCCCGCTGGAGGTGCGCACCCGCGCCTGGTACAACCCCGATCTGCGCAGCGTGAACTTCATGGTCCCGGGCCTGCTGGCCGTCGTGCTGCAGATGCTCACGATGATGCTGACGGCCCTGGCTATCGTGCGGGAGCGCGAGCTGGGGACCCTGGAACTGCTGGTGGCCACGCCGATCCGGAAGGGCGAGTTGATGCTGGGGAAGATCCTGCCTTACGTGCTCCTGGGATACGCCGACATCACCCTGGCGCTTGTGATCGCCGCCTTCTGGTTCAAGGTGCCGATCCACGGCAGTCTGGCCTCGCTGTACCTGCTCGCCCTCTTCTTCTACCTGGCGTCGCTCGGTCAGGGCGTCTTGATCTCCACCGTGTCACGGACCCAGCGGCAGGCGATGCAGGCGTCGTTCTTCGCCTTCCTCCCCACCATCCTGTTATCGGGTTTCATGTTCCCGCGCGAGGGGATGCCGGTGGCCATCCAGTGGATCGGCTACGCGCTGCCCCTGACCTACTTTCTGATCATCGTCCGCGGCATCATCCTCAAGGGGATCGGTCTGGCGATGCTCTACCACCAGGTCGTTCCCCTCGCCGCGTTGGGCCTGGCGTTCTTTGCGGTCAGCGTGGTCCGCTTCCAGAAGCGGCTCGAGTGAGGTCACGGAGGACGTCACCTTCAGCACCAGGCCACGTTGACACCATGGTGACCGGACCCTACCATCGTGGTCCGGGTGATCCCCCAGCATGATCCGGCGCCGGGCTGGTTCGAGGGTCGGCTGGCGAGCCCCCACCCGTGCGCCTGTCGTAGGCGACGATTCTGGCGTTTCCGAGGATCGTGACGAATCCTGCTGGAGGCCTCAGTGAACATCACGGTGGTGGGGGCCGGGGGACTGGGCGGGTACTTCGGCGGTCTGCTGGCTCGATCCGGACACCGCGTCACCTTTGTGGCGCGGGGGGCCCACCTGGAGGCTTTGCGCCGGCAGGGTGGGATCCGCTTGAAGACCGTCCACGGCGAGTTCTTCGCCCCGGCAGAGGCCGCCGAGGCGCCGCCCCAGGCTCCTGCGCCCGACCTCGTCCTCTTCACGGTCAAGTCCTTCGACACTGCTGCAGCCGCAGAAGCGCTGCGCCCCGCCGTGGGGCCCGAGGCAGTGGTCCTCTCACTGCAGAACGGCGTGGACAACGAAGAGCACCTGGCCCGCCTCTTCGGCCCCGAGCGGGTGCTGGGTGGGGTTGTCTACATGCTCTCCACGATCCAGGAGCCCGGCGTCGTCCAGCAGACCGGGGGCCCCCGGACGCTGACCTTCGGGGAGTGGCGCGGAGGGCTCTCCGACCGCGTGCGGTACTGGGAGCGCCTGATGAACGAGGCCGGCATCCTGGCGACCGCGTCGGAGGACGTGGTCCGCGAGAAGTGGGTGAAGTTCGCGTTCATCTGCGCCCTGGCCGGGATGACGGCGCTGACCCGCCTGCCCATCGGTGAGATCCGTGCCTGCCCGCCGTCCTGGGAGATGTTCAGGCAGATCCTGGAAGAGGTTGTGGCCGTCGGAGGGGCGCGCGGGGTGCGGCTGGGCCGCGATGTCGTCGAGGCCCACCTGGCGCTCGCGCAACGGGTCGAGCCGCACATGACCTCGTCGCTGCACTACGACCTGATCCACGGGAAGCGGCTGGAGGTCGAAGCGCTGCACGGCACCGTGGTGCGCTACGGGCGCGAGGCGGGTGTGCCCACACCGGCCTGCGAGGCGGTCTACGCGGCGCTGCTCCCCCACCACCAACGCGCCGAGCGCGCCGGAACTCCGCCGCCGACGTAGGCCCCGCCTGTCCCGCAGCGGTTACCTCACAGCGGTACCGTCACGGCCATACGCGGGGTGCGCGTCCACCGGTGCGCCGCCGCTGTGGTCTGGAGAGCATGGCCGTATGATCGGCCGTGCACCCACCTTCGACACACACCCCCCGGGCGGTTTCCGCGCCGCCGGCTCCGACCAGGTGCCCCTGCGGCACACGGGAGGTCTGACGTACCGTTGCTCCCTTCCGGGCCTGGCGGGGTTAGTCAGGTCCCGTTGCACAGGACCCGGCCCTCCTCGCTGCGCGCGCGGGCCTGGCCCCACGGGTTGGCGCCTCTGGGCGGGAGTTCAGCCCCGCTGTAGCGGATTGCGGGTTACAGGGAACCGCTAGCTCCCCGCCTAGCACGGCCAAGGGCATCATAGCATGGCGGGCGGCATCGACGGGAGGCGTTGCAGAGCCCGGTACCAGACGAGTGCCTGCGAGATGGCGTCGTGGTCCGGAAACTCCATCGACGGGAACCGGGAGGGCTCCCCCAGACCGCAGCATGCCGGACGAATGCTCCGGCAGGAGGTGCACCGTGGCCACCCCTGGAGGAGGGCTTCGGGGTGTCCGAGACCTCACCGCTGACGCACGCGAACCCCATCTACGGGACGCGCGAGGACGGCTTCTTCTTCATCGAGGACCGCAAGAAGGACATGATCAACATCGGCGGATTCAAGGTGTCCCCCCGCGAGATCGAGGAGGTGCTCTCCGGGCATCCCCGGGTGACGGAGGCGGCCGTGGTGGGCGTCCACCATCGGGTCCGCGGGGAGACCTGCCTTTCAGTGGGAACGCAGGAGTCCGATCCGGTTCGGCGGCCAGTAGATCAGCATGGCCTGCCCGACCACCAGGTCCCGCTTGAGGAAGCCGAACGCCCGGCTGTCCTCGCTGTTGTTCCGGTTGTCCCCCAGCACGAAGAAGGAGTCGGCCGGGACGACCTCCGGTCCGTAGTCACCGGTGGCCATGCCGTTGGTGTAGACTTCCTCCACAGGCTCGCCGTTGATGCGCAGGTGACCGTTCTGGATCTGCACGCGGTCGCCCGGCACCCCCACGATGCGCTTGATGTAGTTGCGTCCGGGGTCGCGGGGGTAGCGCAGCACGATGATGTCGCCGCGCTGCGGACTGCGGAACCGGTAGATGAACTTGTTGACCAGCACCCGGTCGTGCGGCAGCAGTGTCGGCTCCATGGAGTACTGCTCCACCTGGAACGCCTGCGCGACCGAGACCATGACCAGTTGCGCCAGGAGGAAGGCGATCACGAGCGTCCGGACGAAATCCAGGACGCTGCGGCCTGCGCGCACCCAGTTGAAGGGCAGTCGATCCAGCCAGCTCCACAGCCGCATCCTCATCATCCTATTCCATGGCGGAGGGGGTGGGATTCGAACCCACGAGGCAGGATTTTGCCCGCCTACACGCTCTCCAGGCGTGCCGATTCGGCCACTCTCGCACCCCTCCACGGGCGCCGTGGATAGTATACCCAACTACGGGGCGTCCTGCACCGGGAGCGCGAACCGGTACCCGAACCCCCGCGCGGTCACGATGATGGCGGGGTCGGTCGGATCGCGCTCGATCTTGCCCCGCAGCATGTGCACGTACTTCTTGACGTCCTCGGCGGCCGCCGCATCGCGGTCCGGCCAGACGGCCGCCAGGATCTCCTCCGTCGAGAACACCTTCCCCGGTCGGGACGCCAGCAGCCGCAGCAACTCGAACTCCTTGGGTGACAGCTGCACCGGCCGCCCCCGCACGGTGACTTCTTTGCGCTCGTCGTCGATTACGACCTCCGCGGTGCGGATGACGGACCGCGCGGCCGCCTGGTAGCGGCGCATCACTGCCGCGATCCGCGCCTCGAGTTCGGCGAAGTCGAACGGCTTGGTGATGTAGTCGTCGGCCCCCAGTTCCAGCCCGGTGACCTTCTCCTGGGTGGTGTCGTGCACGGTGACCATGATGACCGGCACCCGGCTGAATGCCCGGAGTCTCTGGAGGACGCCCCAGCCGTCGAGCCCGGGAAGGTTGACATCGAGGAGCACCAGATCCGGATCGGCTGTCCGGGCCACCTCGAGGGCCTTGTGGCCGTCGTCAGCCGAGACCACCTCGTGCCCCTTGGCGCCGAGGTACCGGGCCAGCAGGTCGCGGGACCGGGTGTCATCTTCGATGACGAGGATCTTCATGGGCGCTCCCCCGCTGCGCGGTCCGCCGGGACGCGGGCGCCGGCCGGCAGGGTGAAGTAGAAAGTCGTGCCGCCTTCCACCCGGCGCTCGAACCAGATGCGGCCGCCCTGCTGCTCCACATACCGCTTGGCCACCGCCAGGCCCAGGCCGATGCCGTCCACCTCGCGCCGGCCGGCCTGTCCCGCCCGCCGGAAGGGCTCGAAGATCTCCTGCTCGAAGCCCGGCGGGATGCCGGCCCCGGTATCGGTCACCGCGAAGAGCACCTGCCCGTCGCGCGCCGCGGACTCGATGGTGATCCGCCCGCTGGGCGTGTACTTGATGGCGTTGTGCAGCAGGTTGATCAGGATCTGCCGCAGCATGGTTTCGTCGGCGCGCACCGGGAGCGGGCCGTCCACGTGCGCCTCGATGGGCAGGCCCTTGGCGCGCGCCAGGTGCGCCACGTTCTTCCTGGCCTGCTCCACGACGACGGCGGCGTCCACAACGTCGATCTGTGGGGCGGTCTCGCCGGTCTCCAGCGCCGAGTAGCGCAGGATGCCCTCGATGAGGTGTTGGAGGTGGTCGCCCGTGGCCAGCAGGGCCTCCAGGTCCTGGCGCTGGGCGTCGGTCAGCGGGCCGTCGATGCCCTCCAGCAGGAGCTGCGCGTAGGCGCGGATCGCGTGGAGCGGGGTCTTGAGTTCGTGGCTCATGGCGGCCGAGAACTCGTCCTTGATCCGGTTGGCCTTCCGCAGCGCCTCGTTGACCCGGGCGAGTTCCCGGTCGCGGGCCTGAATGGCCTCGGCCATGGCGTTCAACTCCTCGGCCAGCACCCGCAGTTCGTCGCGCGTGTGGGCCGCGACCCGAGCCGAGTAGTCGCCTCGGGCGAGGTGGCGGATCGCGTCCACCATGCGCTCCACCGGCCCCACGATGGCCCGCTGCAGGACGAAGGCTGCCGCGACTCCCGTCGCCAGCAGCAGGAGGCTGGCCACCCCGATCCGCACCGACTCCGCTCGGATGCGCGCGTAGACGTCGTCCAGGGGGAAGCCGATCCGCACGTAGGTCTGGCGGTCGAGGGTGTACTCGGGGATCGCGCGGAAGATGTCCAGGTACGGCCGGCCCGAGGAGGTGGCGCGCTCGACGACGACCAGCGGCCGGGTCAGCGGATCCGCCGGAGGTGCCAGCCAACTCTCGCCGTCGGCAAACCGCACGGTGCCGTCCTTGACGATCTGGGCGTACAGGACCGTCCCCGCCACCAGCCGCCGGGTCAGACGGCTGCTCTGCGGCGTCTCCGACTGCCCTTCGGGCGTAGGGAGAAAGCGGCTGGCTTCGCGCGCGAGTTCCTCGGCGACCACCTTGGCCCGGATGCGCACCTGCTCGGTCAGCGCCTCCCGCAGACGGTGGACGGCGAGGATCCCGAACGTCGCGGCGAAGACCACCGCCAGCCCGACGAAGGCCAGGAAGAACTTCCGCCTGAGGCTGAACCGGACCACGTCCTCAGTATAGTACGGTGCCCAAAACGACCGGGAGGCGCGCGAGGTGCGCGCCTCCCGTCTCCCGCGCGGCCGATCGCGTAGGCGACCGGAGCCGGAGAGCCGCGCGGCCGAGCCCTCTACCGGTCGATGGCGATCTGCACGATCTTCCTGGCCACCTCAAGCCGCCTGACCACGGCCTCCATGGCCGCCGCCGCCTGGTCCGTGGCCGCGCCGTTGACCATCTTCAGGGCCTCGGCGGCCTGCCGGAGAGCCTGGCTGACCACCTCGGTCGCCTGCTCCTCTGGCCGCACGCCGCGCGTCCCCAGGACGCCGGCGGGGCCCACGGCCGCGTGCAGGTCCACCGGGGCAGAAGCCGGCGCCGGGGCCGCGACCGTTCCCCCATTGGCGCCGGTGGCCTGGGCGATCTCGGCCAGCTTCCTCGACCGCGCCTCCAGTTGCTGCTGGACCGACGCGATCCACTGGACCTCGGCCGCCTCGCGCACGACGCGGGCTTCGATGAGCAGCGGTCGCACACCCTTGTAGCTCTCGGCGCTCGCCGATGGGGCAAGCGGCCGGAAGCTGGCGTCGCCGAAGCCCGCCAGCAGGTTGATCGTCTCCTGGATGTAGCGCTCCTGGGATCCGCCGTCCAGCGCGGTGACCGCGAGTTTGGCCTGTTCCACGGCGCGGTCCAATTCGACCAGCGCCCGGGTCAACGGGGTCTTGTCCACGACCAGTTCAGGCAGGGGTTCCTCGGCGATCTTGGTGATCTCGGTCATCGCCGGGTCTTCCGTGGCCTGCGCAACCGTCTGCTCGGGTTGGACGACCCGCTCGGCCTGGGCGACGGGCGGCTTCACCGTGCGCGCCTGCGGCGCAGGCGGCGGAGCGGGCTCGGTGACCTCGGCGGCCTGCTCGGCTGGCGGAATGAAGGGGATGGGGGCGGGTGCCTGGTTCATCGCGGAGAGCGCCAGCGACGCCGTCGTCAGCAGCCCGACGGGGATCAGAGCCAGGAGCGCTCGATGGGCCAGTTTACCGTGCATGCTACCACCTCCGGGGCTGGAGATCGGCTCTGGTCCCATTGTGCCTGCCGGCGTCCGGGGGAGCCATCCAAGGCCGGTGGCGGAGGGGTTGAAATCCGGTCAGGGGCACTGGGAGCAGACCGTCTCGCCCCTTGACGGCGGGCGGGCCTGGGGAGTACCCTGGGCGCGGGGGCGTTTAGTCGAGACTAAATCAGCAGCCGATGTCGCACCCTCCCGACCCCCACGACCCCTCCGACGGCCGGTCGATTCGAGTCCGTGCCGGCGACGTCGCGACCCTGGCTGCGGCGGATGCGGTGCTTCGCGGCACGGCGCGACGGCGCGGCCTGGCGCGGCTGTTGCCGTTCCTCGGCCCGGCCTTCGTGGCGTCGGTCGCCTACATCGATCCCGGGAACTTCGCCACCAACATCCAGGCCGGGGCCAAGTTCGGCTTCCTGCTGCTGTGGGTCATCGCCGCCAGCAACCTGATGGCGATGCTGGTCCAGGCGCTGTCGGCGAAACTGGGCATCGCCACCGGCCGTAACCTGGCCGAACTCTGCCGCGAAGAGTTCCCCCGTCCCGTCGTCTGGGCGATGTGGGTGCTGATGGAGGTGGTGGCGATGGCCACCGACCTGGCCGAGTTCGTCGGCGCCGCGGTCGGGTTCAACCTGCTGTTCGGGCTCCCGCTGTTTCCCGCTGCGCTGCTGACCGGCGCGGTCACCTTCCTGATCTTGGCGATCGAGCGCCGGGGCTTTCGTCCCCTGGAGGTGGTGATCACCGCCTTCGTGGGGGTCATCGCGGCGTCCTACCTGATCGAACTCTGGCTCGAGCCCCCCGCGCTGGCCGCGGTGGTCCACAGCCTGGCCCGTCCCCGGTTCGACGGCACCGAGAGCGTGCTGCTGGCCGCCGGTATCCTGGGCGCCACCGTGATGCCCCACGCGGTCTTCCTGCACTCGTCGCTCACGCAGCACCGCATCGTCGTGGGCCGGCCCGAGCACCTGCGGCGGCTGTACCGGTTCGAGGTCGCCGACGTGCTGATCGCCATGGGCCTGGCAGGGCTGGTCAACGGTGCCATGCTCATCATGGCGGGCACGACCTTCTTCGCGCAGGGGCTGACCCATGTGGGGACGCTCGAGGAGGCCCACCGGACGCTCATCCCGCTGCTGGGCGGGCTGTCCGGCGCCGTGTTCGCGGTGGCGCTGCTGGCCTCGGGCCTCTCGTCGTCCACGGTGGGAACCATGTCCGGCCAGGTGATCATGCAGGGGTTCCTCCACCGCCGCATCCCGGTGTGGATCCGGCGCCTGGTGACCATGCTGCCGGCCCTGGCGGTGATCGGGGCGGGATGGGATCCGACTCGTTCGTTGGTCATCAGCCAGGTGGTACTGAGCTTCGGCCTGCCCTTTGCCCTGGTCCCGCTGGTCCTGTTCACGCGCCGGCGGGACCTGATGGGTGACCTGACGAACCATCCGGTGACGACGCTGGCCGCCGCGGTGGTGACGGCGCTGATCGTCGCGCTCAATGTGTTCCTGCTCCACCAGCTCGTCCTGGGGGCGTAGGATGTTCGCACACCTGCTGGTCCCGCTCGACGGCTCGCACCTCGCGGAGAGCGTGCTGCCCGCCGCTCAGGCGCTGGCCGGCCGGTTCAGGTCCCGGGTCACCCTGCTGCACGTCGTCGAGCGGCGGCCCCCGACGGCCGTCCACGGCGATCGTCATCTGAGATCGGTCCCCGAGGCTGAGGCCTATCTGGCCGGGGTCGCGGCACGCACGTTCGACGGTCTTAGGACCGCCACGCACGTCCATGGGGCCGAGGCGGCCGACGTCGCGACCCTCATCGCGCGCCACGCCGAGGAGTTGCGGGCCGACCTCATCGTCCTGTGCACGCATG
>JAVKID010000032.1:0-284 GCA_031459655.1 Candidatus Fervidifonticultor octavus
TGCTGCGCGGCATCTACGGCGATCCCGAGCGCTACCAGCAGATCTACTGGTCCCGGATTCCCGGCGCCTACTTCACCGGCGATGGCGCCCGACGCGACGAGGACGGGTACTTCTGGCTGCTGGGCCGCGTGGACGATGTCATCAACGTGGCCGGCCACCGCATCGGGACCATGGAGGTGGAGAGCGCGCTGGTCTCCCACCCCAAGGTCGCCGAGGCGGCGGTCATCGGCATGCACCACGAGGTCAAAGGCCAGGCCCTGGCCGCGTTCGTGACCCTCAAGGAC
>JAVKID010000032.1:294-30351 GCA_031459655.1 Candidatus Fervidifonticultor octavus
AGGAAGGGGGGACGGCAGACGACGCCACGGCCGACGAACTGCGGCAGCACGTCGCCGAGAAGATCGGCGCCATCGCCAAGCCCGACCGCATCCTGTTCAGCGCGGAACTCCCCAAGACCCGCAGCGGCAAGATCATGCGCCGACTGCTCCGGGACATCGCCGAAGGGCGGGTCCTGGGGGACACCACGACCCTGGCTGACCCGACCGTCGTGCAGGGGCTGAAGCAGCGCTACGAGGAAGAGCAGGGCTAGGTCACCCTGAAGTCCGTGTCGCGGACTTCAGGGACCCCGGGCGCGCCGGCGGAACGGCGGGCGTCCGGGGCGGACGCGCGGGCGACGACTCCGGGCCAAGCAACTCGCGCAGCCGGTGGAGGGCCGAGGCCAGCACGCGCGAGACGTGCTTCTGCGAGATGCCGATCCGCTGGGCGGCTTCGGCCTGGGTCAGGTCCGTGAAGTAGATAAAGAAGATCACCATGCGCTGGAGGGGGTTGAGGGCTTCCAGCGCCTCCATGAGGACCATGCGGTCCTCCAGCGGCAGGGTCAGCCACCGGTCCTCGAGCGGGGCGCGCTGCAGGTCGACCTTGGGGTGCCCCTCCTCGTCCTCGGCGTCCAGCGAGAGGGTCCGCACCACCTCCCGCGTCTTGAGGATCTCCGTCAGCGACGCCTCGTCCAGGTTGAGCCGCTGGGCCAGCTCCGCCAGACCGGGATAGCGACCCGACTCGGCGAGGTGGTTCCCCACGGCCTGTTCGATCTGGCCGTTGACGCGATCCATCCACCGGGGGCGCCGCATGACGTTGTGGGAGTCGCGCAGGTAGTGTCGGATCTCGCCCCGCACGAAGTGACGGGCAAACACCACAAACGGCGTGCCTCGCGCAGGATCGAAGTGCTCGATGGCGTTCAGCAGACCCAGAAAGCCCACCTGGACCAGGTCGTCGTCGTGCCCCGAGTTCCGGTACTCCGCGGCGATGCTGCGGACCAGGTTCTGGTGACGCCGGACGATCTCCTCACGAATCCTGGGGTCCCGGGTGGCGGCATAGGACCGGGCCAGCCCGTCGATGCCGTTTCCGTTTCTTGAGGGGAGGTCACGACCCGAGGACGGCACAGTTCACCCCTTGCCAGCATCTGCCGGATGTCGCCGGAGGACGACGCTGCCGCGGTTGGGCCGCGGGGGTCTCTTCTGCGGCCCCGGGGTCGAGTCCTGCTGGATCCCTCAGCGCCAGGGGGCCAGGGCCACGGGTCCTACCGCAGGGCCTCGAGGTTGAAGGTCCGGTGAATCGCCCGAACCGCCTTCTGGACGTCCTCCGCCGGGATGACGCACGAGATCTTGATCTCGGAGGTGCTGATCATCTGGATGTTGATCCCGGAGGCCGCCAGGGCGCCGAACATCGCGGCGGCCACCCCGGGATTGCTGGCCATGCCTGCGCCCACCACGGAGACCTTCGCGACCCCCTCGGCCGCCGTCACCTCCCCGCCGCCGATCTCCCGACTCACCTCCCGGACGGTCTGGTCCGCGAGGGCCGCGTCGGCCTTGGTGACCGTGAACGAGATGTCGGCCTTCCCGCCCCGGCTGGCTGTCTGGACGATCATGTCCACGTTGATGTGGCGGTCTGCCAGGGCCGAGAAGATGCGGTGCGCGATGCCCGGGATATCCGGGACGTCTCGGATGGTGATTCGCGCCACGTTGGTGTCGTGGGCCACGCCTGTGACGAGCCGGGTCCGTTCCACGTCTGCAACCTCCTCCACGATGGTGCCGGGGGCGTCGCTCCACGTCGAGCGGACGTGCAGCCGCACGCCGTACGCCTTTGCGTACTCGACCGACCGGGTCTGCAGGACCACCGCGCCGCTGCTGGCCAGTTCCAGCATCTCGTCGTAGGAGAGGCGCTCAAGTTGCCGCGCCTCGGGCACGATGCGGGGATCGGCGGTGAAGACGCCGGGCACGTCGGTGTAGATCTCGCAGGTCTCCGCGCCCAGCGCCGAGGCCAGCGCGACCGCGGAGAGGTCGGAGCCGCCGCGGCCCAGGGTCGTGATCTCGAAGTCGGGCGTCACGCCCTGAAAGCCGGCCACGACCACGATGCGACCGCGCCCCAACTCCTCGTCGAGGCGACGGCGGTCCACCTCGAGGACGCGCGCCTTGGTGTGGACGCCGTCGGTGATGATGCGGACCTGGCTGCCGACCAGCGAGATCGCCGGCTGGCCCAGATGCTGCAGCGCCATCGACAGCAGCGCGATCGAGACCTGCTCCCCGACCGCCATGAGCATGTCGAGTTCGCGGGCCGGAGGATTCGGCGTGATCTCCTTCGCCCGGGCGATGAGGTCGTCGGTCATGTCGCCCGGGGCCGAGACAACCACGACCATGTCGTGGCCGGCCTGGTGCGCGGCGGCCACCCGCCGGGCCACGTGCAGGAGCCGGTCCGTCGTGGCCACTGAACTCCCGCCGTACTTCTGCACGATCAACCCCACGCCACCCGTCCCTCCTGTTCCATCAGCGCCCGCACGGCCTCCAGCGAGGCCGGCCGTCGGGCCGGTTCCTGGAATCCGACCGCGTCCGGGTCCTTCAGGCCGTGGCCGGTCAGCACGCAGACCACGTCGCCGCCAGGGAGCTCTGCGGCATCCAGGCGCTCGGTCGCAGCCGCCGCGGCGGCCGAGGCCGGTTCGACGAAGATCCCCTCGCCGGCCAGCGCCTTCTGGGCAGCCAGGATCTCCTCATCGGTGACCTGGACGAACCGTCCGCCGGAGCCCGCCGCGGCGTCCACGGCGGCCTCCCAGTTGGCCGGTCGGCCGATGCGGATCGCCGAGGCCACCGTCTGCGGCCGCTCCACCGGCGCGCCGCGCAGCAGCGGGTTCGCCCCCGCGGCCTGGACGCCGATGATCCGCGGGAGCCGGCTGATCCGTCCGGCCTCGCGGTACCGCCGGAAGCCCTTCCAGTACGCCGTGATGTTGCCGCCGTTGCCCACAGGCAGCACCAGGATCGCCGGCGGCCCGCCCAGCACATCGCAGATCTCGTAGGCGGCGGTGGCCTGCCCCTCCAACCGCAGGGGGTTCAGCGAGTTCACCAGCACAACCTCCCCCTCGCGGGCGATGGCACGCACCAGGTCGAGGGCCTGCTCGAAACCGCCGTCGATGGCGATGACCCGGGCGCCGTGCACGGCCGCCTGGGCCAGCTTGCCGCGCGCCACGGCGCCCGCCGGGAGCAGGATCCAGCAGGGGAGCCCTGCACGGGCCGCATACGCCGCGGCTGAGGCCGCCGTGTTGCCCGTGGACGCGCAGATCACTCCCCGGGCGCCGTTGGATGCGGCCCGGCTGACCGCCACCGTCATCCCCCGGTCCTTGAAGGAGCCGGTGGGGTTGCTGCCCTCGACCTTGAGCCATACCGGGCGGTGCAGGCGTCGGGACAGGCGTTCGCAGGGAATCAGCGGCGTGCCGCCCTCGTGCAGCGTCACAATCCGATCCACAGCCGGCAGCAAGGTCCGGTAGGCCTCGATGATCCCGCGCCAGTCAGGACGTCCCACGCGAAGCGTCTCCCCTGCCGTGACGGCCCTAAGCGGCGATGCGCAGCACCGTGTGGATGGATGCGACCTCCGCGAGCGCCCGCAACCGCGCCAGGACACGCTGCATGGCGGCTTCCTGAGCCTCGTGGGTGACCAGCACCACGTCGGCGGTGACGCCCCGGCTCTTCTGCACGATGGAGGCGATGCTCACCTGCTCGTCGCCGAAGGCCGCGGCCACCCGGGCGAACACGCCGGGCCGGTCCGCGACCTCGAGGAACACGCAGTAGGGCACGACGATCTCGGAGATCTCCCGGATCGGCCGCGGCTCGAAGCGCTCGTGCCGCACCCGGCCCCTGGCCCCGGTGCGCAGGTTGCGGGCTGCGTCGATCACGTCCCCCACCACCGCGCTGGCGGTGGGGCCACCTCCCGCCCCGCGGCCCTGCAGGACGATCGGGCCCACCGGGTCGCCCTCGATCATCACTGCGTTCAGTTCGTCAGAGACCGCGGCCAGCGGGTGGGCCGCCGGCAGCAGAGCCGGGTGCACCCGCGCTTCGATGCCGCCGTCGGTCGCCTGCGCGATGCCCAGCAGTTTCACCACGTAGCCCAACTCCCGGGCATAGGCGATGTCGCGGTGGCCGATCCCGCCGATGCCCTCGCGGTAGACGTCCTCGCCGGCCACGCGCGCGCGGAACGCCGCCTGGGCCAGGATCGCCAGTTTGGCGGCCGCGTCGTGGCCGTCGATGTCGTCAGTGGGATCGCTCTCGGCGAATCCCCGCTGCTGGGCGGCAACCAGCGCCTCGGCGAATCCCATCCCGTCGTGGGACATGCGCGTCAGGATGTAATTCGTCGTCCCGTTGAGGATTCCCACGATCTGCCGGATGGTGTTGGCCGCCAGCGCCTCGGCGATCGTCTTGATGACCGGGATGCCGCCGCCCACGCTGGCCTCGTAGAACAGGTCTACCCCGGCCCGTGCCGCCTCGGCCAGCAGTTCCTCGCCGCGCGCGGCCATCAGTTGCTTGTTGGCGGTCACCACCGCCTTGCCGCGCGTCAGCGCCCCCAGGATGTAGGTGCGCGCGGGCTCGATGCCGCCGATGACCTCGACGACCACATCCACCTCGGGATCCTCGACCACCAGCCTCGCGTCGCCGCCCACCAGCCCGTCGGGCAACGCCACCGAGCGGGCGCGGTCAGGATGGGCCACGGCGATGCGGTGGAGGATCACGGGCACGCCGGCACGGGCGCTGATCGCCTCCCGGTGCGCCACGAGCACCTGGGCCACGGCCCCGCCGACTGTCCCCAATCCCAGCAGTCCCACGCGACAGACGTCTGCCATCGGCACCTCCGCGATGATGCCCCACGCATACCAGACGCTCCGGCGAGTGTCAAGGTGACGGATGGAGACGGACGGGCACGCAGCGCCCGAGGAGGCCGGCCGATCCCCTCCGCCGAACCCCTTGTCTGACGGCCGACTTCCCGCTAGTAGTGGGAGTGAAGCCCGCATGGGACGCCATCCCTCCCGTCGACACACTTCGCCCGAAGAGGCACCGGTGGGCCAGCGTATCCGTCGACGCCGGCGCGAGCTCGACCTGACCCAGGCGGAACTCGCCGGACCCGAGTACACCAAGAGCTTCATCAGCCAACTGGAAGGCGGGTACGCCGATCCGTCGTTGGACACGCTGCGCTTCCTCGGCCGTCGGCTGCAGATGGGCCTCTCCACCATGGCCGGCGACGCCGGCGACCAGCTCCTGGCCACCCTGGAGGGCCTGCTGGCGTGGGCGCAGGAGGCCATGCGGACCCGGCGCCTCGACGCGGCGCGCCGCGCGGTCACCCTCGCCCTCGAGATCGCCCGGCAGGCCGGCGCAGACCTCCAGACGGCGGAGGCCTCCCTGTTGCTGGCCGACCTCGATCTCGCCTCAGGGGACGAAGGCGGCGCGGCGGCCGCGGTCCATGCCGCGGAGGCCATCGCAGAGCGGTTCGGCCTCCGCCTGCAGACCCGCGCGGCCCTCGCGTCCGGCCGGCTCGCGCTGCACCGTCGGGACCTCCCGACGGCGGCCGCCACATTCCGCCGGGCGCTCGGGCGGGTGCGGAAGGCCGCCCGTCATCCGGACCTGGCCGCGCAGGCGTACCTGGGCCTGGCCTCCACCGCGATCCTGGCCGGAGATCTCCGGCAGGCCCGACGGCGCCTGCGGTCGGCCCTCCGCATCGCCGAACGGAGCCGTCTGCAGGCGCTCAGGGTCCGCGCGCTGGTCCGTCTGGCGCTCGCGTGCCGGCTGGACGGATCCGCCGACGAGGCGCTCGAGCACCTGCAGGCGGCCCGCGGGGCCATCGCAGGCGACACCGACCATCAGGCCCGCTTCGAGGTCGAAGCCAGCCTGGGGGCCCTGCTGCTGGAACGCGGCGCCGCCCTCGAGGCGATTGAGCCGTTGCGGCTGGCCCTCGCCCTGTCTCGACAGGAAGGCGACCAACAGGCCGAGCGCGAGACGCTGCTGGCGCTGGGCCGCGCGGCCCAGGCCGCCGGCGATCCCGGCCTGGCGGCGCAGGCCGCCAGCGAGGCCGCAGGCCTCGCCGTCACGGGCGTGCCGGGGGAGGCCACCCCCGGTGGCACCTGGCCCGTGAACCTGCTGGCGTAGGCCGGCGCGTCGCGATCGCGTCGTAGGCCCGCTGCCCGCCGAGCAGCCTGGCCGCCGCCATCCACGGGACAAGCGGCCACAGCGGCGGGAGGCGCAGGGCCACGTGGATGGCGACGTCGATCCCCTCGCGGCGCGCCCCCGAGGCTGTCACGCTCTGGATCCGGCACTCCGCCGCACGGAGGTCAACGCCGGCGCGCTCCATGACCCCGGAGTCCCGGAAGTCCACGAACCGGACCAGCGACAGCAGGTCGAGCCGGGCCAGCCACCCGACGGTGCGGACGCAGAGCGCACAGGCGCCGTCGTAGAACACGGTGAGGCCCAGGCGATCACGGAGCCGGTGCATGCCGCCGCCTACCCGCCGCCGGCCGACGTGGTGGCGATCCGCACCGTCCGACGCGCCGGATCCCAGGCCGGCGCGCTCCATCCCAGCGCCGCGGTCAGCTCCGTGATCCGGACGTAGCCGCGGTCGCCCCTGATGGTCGCGATGACATCGAACTCGCGCCGGTCCGAACGAATCCTCGCCGAGCGCTGGTCGATGCGGAGGATCGTCCATCGGAACGCGTCGGCGATCGGCCGCAGCGGCACCCACGATCCGGCGTCCAGGATGATCCCCTCGTCAGAGACCGGCTGGCCATCCACGATCACCGTGACCGGCGCCCGTTGTTCTACCCACGGGGCTGCAGGACCCGGAGCGTCCAGCATCTCCCCGACACGCCGGCGGAACGCGTCGCCGACCTGCCGCCCCGTCCGCCTGACATCCCAAGTCGCGGAATCCCACGGCAGCACCAGGGGATCCCACTTGCCGGCCTGACGGATCCCGAGGATGGCCTCCACCTCCCCGTGGCCCAGCACGGTCTGGGGGGTGACGGCAATGCCGTAGCGCTCGCAGAGGTCGGCGACCGCCAGCGCCAGGGCCTCGTACTGCTCCCGGGTCATAGGGAACTGACCTGGACGGAACGGACTCATCATGGCGCCGGCCATGCAGCAGACCGCGATGCCGATGCTGCCCGTGTTGAGCCGGGAGGTGTGGGCGGCGTAGTCCTGATCTGCGGTGCTGGCGTTGTCGTCAATGGGATGATCGCCCCGGACGAGGCCACCGTCGCCCTCCACCAGGATGTGGTAGTGCTCGCGGTCCGGCTGACTGGCATGGTGCAGGCCGCCGGTCCAGTGCGTGATGACCCGCTGCATGCCGCCAGGTGGCATCCAGTGGTCGGGGACGATCCGAAGCATCGCCTACCCCCTGACCTCCAGTCTACTGGATCGTCGCGTCCGGAGATGCCCCGGCTGCCGCAGCCGTGAAGAGCGGGTCGGACACTGCCTCACGGACCGCGGCGTGCTGCCGGCGGTCAGCGGCAGCCCGCCTCATGCGTTCACCACGGCCACCGGCAGCATCGGGACCACGTCGGCATAGACCGGATCGCAGTTCCAGTCGGCCAGATGGCCCCCGTCGCTCCCGGAGGGGTTGGCGATGCGGAACCTGACAATCGCTTGAGCGCTGATGGCCGCCTTGGCGACGTCGCCGAGATCGACCTCTGTCCGCCACGGCCAGGATCGGCACCCACTCGGGCAGGATGCCCTTACCGCGCGGCGACCGCCTCGTCCTGGGCGCGGAACGCCCTGGCGAACAGGCGGGCCGCGCTGCCCTCCTCGCCTCGTTCCAGGAGCAGGAACCCGTACTCGCGGCTGACGCGGGCGATCTCGCCCGCGGCATGGAGACGCTCGAACTGCTCCAGCGCGTAGGCGTACCGGTTGGCAGCCTCTTCCAGACGGCCTTCGCGGTGGCAGATCGCGGCCATGACCGTCTCAGCCCGCGCGGCCTCGGTGGGGTTTTGAAGTTTCACAGCGAGCCGGATCGCCTCCTCGGCCTGACGGCGCGCGGCGTCCAGATCCCCCACCAGCAGCGAGGCGCGCGCGAGTTCGGTGAGGGTCTGGGCACGGCCCAGGTCGTCGGCGAGACTGACGGCGACCCTCATGCTCTGCTCCAGCAGGTCGGCCCCTTCGCGGGGCTGGCCGCGGTTGACCAGGAGGATCCCCAGGCTTCGCTTCGCGGTGGCCAGCAGGCCCAGGTTCTCCTGCGCCTCGAACAGCACCGCCGCCTTCTCCAGGTGGGCCCGGGCCACCTCGAAGGCTCGCTGCCGCTCGTAGGCCACGCCCAGGTTGAAGTGCAAAAGCCCGAGCGCGCCGAGGTCGTGGAGCGGCTCAAGCCGCACCCTGGCGCTCTCGAGGCAGTCGAGCGCCTGCGCCGGCAGTCCCAGGTCCGAGTAGGTGCGGCCGAGATTGATGAGGATCCTCCCTTCAAACTCGGTGTCCACCGGGTTCGCGGACCGAATGACGGCCAGCGCCCTGGTGAAGGCGTCCCGGGCGGCCGGGAGATCGCGCTTTCGGAGGGAGAGGAGCCCGGCGGCGCTTGCCACCCGGGCGATCAGGTCCGGCCGCCCGAGGGCTTCCGCCAGGGCTTCGCCCTTTACCAGATGCTGCTCCGCGAGGTCAAAGTGGCTCAGGCCCGTCAGGGCCTGGCCCAGCCCGATGGTGACCCGGAAGACGGCCTCCAGCGGCGACCCCGGGGCGAGGCAGCGCTCGGCCTCCTGGAACGCCTCCATGGCCTCGGTGAACCGGTGCTGGCGCAGCAGCGCATTGCCCAGGTCGATCTTGACCGTCACCTGCCGGCTGGGCGGCGGCTCGGCGTCGAGCAACTCGGCCAGCGGCAGCCCGAGCCGTCCGGCGAGAACCCGGAGCGTCTCCAGCGACGGCCGCACCCGGTCGTGCTCCAGCATGCTGATGAAACTCTCGGAAAGATCTCCGCCGGCTAAGGCCCGCTGCGTGATGCCGCGGCTCTTCCGGGCCTGGCGGATACGCTCGCCAAGCGTCACACGCATCCCTCCCTCGGGACTACCAGGGCAATCGGCTCAGAGTTGGGAGATCCTGCCGTGCCTAGCCGAACGCTTCGCCACCACCGTGATCCGCGACCACGGTCGGCGCAGGCTGGCTTGGGGTCGCCGGTGCGCCGGACAGCATGAGGAGCGCGGCGAAGACGATCGCGATGGCCTTTCTCACGGTGGATCCCCTCCTTGAGAAAACGAAACGGCTTCCGGGATCTCCCCGGGTCTCCAGGCAGGGCCGGTGATGGCGGGATGAAGGGCGTGAACCCGAACGGTTCTCCCCGGAGATAGTCGGCGGGTTCGACGCCGATGAGTGAAGTTCCTTCTCCTCTGGCTTTGAAACTTCAGCTCCAATGAAGTCGGTCAAAGATCGTCCGCTGAAGGCGCCCATTTTGGCCTCGCTACCGGATGGGACGGAAGGGGTCGAGCCTCGAACGGGGAACCTCTTGCGCATAACGTGTCGGGCAGGGCGCCGGCCAGGACGCCGAGCCGGAGCGTTCAATGGGCTGGTCGATCGCACTTCCGGGGCTTCCCGAAGGTTACGAGGTCGTGGAGCAGGAGGACGGCCTGACCCTGGTCGATCCCAGGGGAACGGTCGTGGCTGTCTACGGCCCCATGCTGTCGGACCTGGACCAGGTCGTGGAGGCCGCATGGCACCACGCCCGATCCGGCAGGACCGCAGGACTCCTGCCCGTGCTGTAGAGGACAAGAGCCGGACCGGGGGTCGTGCCTCTGGCCGACGGCGCCGGAGGACGGAGGCTGGTGCGCGGCCCCCGGTCCGACGGAGCCGCACTGAACGGAACCGTGAGCCCCAGTCGCTGTCGGCCGGGGCTCCTCTTCTGCGGAGGGTCGCGGACAGCGGCCGGCCGCCGGTCAACGGGGGGAGCGGTCATTCGCGCGGTGCCCCCCGGTCCTCGCAGGAGATGGACGCCCCATCCGGCCCCCACCGCTCCGGCGGTGCGGCCGGGACGGGCAGCAGCGCCAGGCGCCGATATCGCCCCGCATAAAAAATGAGCGGGTTGGAGGGCTCGGACGCCTCGAAGAGGCCCGCCACCTGCCCGAGGACAATCCAGTGATCGCCGCCGTCGTGCAGGCGATCCACGGCGCACCGGATCGACGCCAGCGCGCCGACCAGCCGGGGCGTACCGTCCCAGTCTTCGAAGCGGAACTCGGGCGGCGGCAGGTCGTGCCACCCTCCGCCAAAGTAGCGGGAAAGCACTTCCTGGTCCTCCCGGAGGATGTTGATCGAGAACGGCCGGCCGACCCCGAGGTCGCGGGCCAACCGGGCCTTGCGATCCACGCAGACCAGCACCAGCAGGGGATCTAGGGAGACCGAGCAGATGGCGTTGGCCGTCATGCCCGCGACGCCGTCGGGCGTCTGCAGCGCCACCACCGAAACGCCCGTGGCGAACAGGCCGATCGTCCGCCGGAAGGCATGCGCGTCGGGCGCTGGCGACGGATCGGTCACGGCTGTCCCGCCGTGCGGCCGTCCTCGAGCGATTCCCGACAGATCCCGAACTGCTGCCCGGTCCGTGCGCCCATCAACACACCCCCGGAGAACCCCGTCCTTCTCCCCGCGTCATCACCCGGTGATTCGCCTGGCGGGGCGCCTTTCCTGGGCGCCTCAGGGCCCTGGCCGGCCACTGGGGAGCCGGCAGGGGGACGGTCCGCCCGAATCGAAGGCATGCCGGTACATCGCCCGGCGAGGAGGGGACGCGGATGAGCCTGGTTGGCGAGCGCTCCAGGATGTACATCGGCGGCGCCTGGGTGGACGCCGCCAGCGGGCAGACGATGCGGGTCGTCAATCCCGCCACCGCGGAGGTGCTGGCGGACCTGCCGGATGCCGGCCGCGAGGACGTCTGGCAGGCCGTCGACGCCGCCGCCCGGGCCTTCCGGTCGTGGGCCGCCACACCCGCGGTGGAGCGGGGCCGGATCCTGCACCGCCTCTTCGGGCTCATGGCGGAGCGGCGGGACGACCTCGCCCGCCTGATCACCCTGGAGAACGGCAAACCCTTCGAGGAGGCCCGCCGCGAGGTGGCTTTTGCCGCTGGCTACTTCAGCTGGTTTGCCGAGGAGGCCCGCCGCGTCTACGGTGAGATCGTGCCGCCGCCCGTCCCCGGCAAGCGCCTCTGGGTGATGCGCCAACCGATCGGCGTCGTAGCCGCCATCACGCCCTGGAACTTTCCTGCGACCATGGTCACCCGCAAGATCGCCCCGGCCCTGGCCGCCGGGTGCACGGTGGTCCTCAAGCCGGCCAGCGCCACGCCGCTGACCGCGCTGGCCCTGGCCCGCATCGGCGAGGAGGCCGGGCTGCCGCCCGGCGTGTTCAATGTGATCACCAGCCGCCGCTCCGGGGAGGTCGGCCAGGCGTTCCTGGACCATCCCGCCGTGCGCAAGATCGCGTTCACCGGCTCGACCGAGGTGGGCAAGCGGCTGATGGCGGGGGCCGCCGCGCAACTGAAGCGCGTCTCCTTCGAACTGGGCGGGAATGCCCCGTTTGTCGTCTTCGACGATGCTGACCTGGACGCCGCGGCCGACGGTGCGGTCGCCATCAAGTTCCTGCGCGTGGCGGGCCAGTCGTGCATCTGCGCGAACCGGCTCTACGTGCAGGAGAGCGTCGCCGATCGTTTCATTCCGAAATTCCTCGACCGCGTCTTCGCCCTGAAGGTGGCGCCGGGGTTCGAGCCGGGCGCCCAGATCGGCCCGTTGATCAACGCCGAGATCTTGGAGAAGGTGGACGGCCTGGTGAAGAGCGCGGTGGCCGAGGGCGCATCCGTGGCCGCGGGCGGCCGGCGGCTGACCGAGGGAGTCCTCAGCCGCGGGTTGTTCTACGCCCCCACCGTGCTGATGCACGTCCGCGAGGAGATGGCGGTGGCCAGGGAGGAGATCTTCGGGCCCGTGGCGCCGGTGATGACCTTCCGGGACGAGGCCGAGGTGATCGAGCGGGCGAACCGCACGGCGTTTGGCCTGGCGGCCTATTGCTACACCACGGACCTGCGGCGGGCGATCCGGGTCGCCGAGGCCCTGGAGTACGGGATGGTGGGCGTCAACGACGCAAGCGGCTACAGCCACGAGATCCCGTTTGGGGGCTTCAAGGAGAGCGGACTGGGCCGGGAGGGCGGCCGTCAAGGGATTGAGGAGTATATGGAGGTGAAGTCGGTCTCGATCGGGATATAGGTCACTATCGGTAGACGAGCCTGGGCAGCCACAGCGCCAGTTGCGGGAAGAAGTACACGAGCAGCAGCGCCACCACCTGGAGGCCCATGAAGGGTACCATCCCCCACCAGATGTCCTTCAGCAGCACGTCTCTGGGCGCCACCCCCTTGATGTAGAAGGCCGCCATCGCCACCGGCGGGCTCAGGAACGCCGTCTGCAGGTTGATGGCCACCAGCACCCCCAGCCAGATGGGGTCGATGCCGTACTTCTGGGCGATCGGCCAGAACAGCGGCATGAAGATGATGATGATCTCTGTCCACTCCAGGGGCCAGCCCAGCAGGAAGATGACCACCATCATCAGCCAGATGAACTGGTGGGGAGTGAGCCCCAGGCCCACGATGGCGTCCTCTATGATCCGGGATCCCCCCAGCCGGGCGAAGACCGCCGAGAAGATGGCCGATCCCACCAGGAGGGTCAGGACCATGCTGGAGGTCCGGACGGCCTGGAACACCGCGGCCTTGAGGTTCTCCCAGGTTAGCCGCCGGTAGGCCGCGCTGAGCACCATGGCGCCCAGCGCTCCGACGCCGGCCGCCTCGGTGGGAGTCGCCAGGCCGGCCACGATGGACCCCAGCACCGTCAGGATCAGGACGGAGATGGGCAGCAGGCCGGTGAGCAGCAGGCCGACCTTCTGCCGGGTGGGGAAGGCCCGTTCCTCCGGCGGCAGCGGCGGCCCCACCTCGGGCCGCCACCACGCCACCAGCGCGATGTAGACGACGTAGAGCCCGGCCAGCAGGAACCCCGGCACGAAGGCCGCCATGTACAGCCTGACGATGGACTCGCCGGCGTTGGCCGCATAGAGGATGAGCAGCACGCTGGGCGGGATGAGGATGCCCAGGGTGCCCCCGGCCGCGATGGATCCTGAGGCCAGGCGCTTGTCGTAGCCCAGCCGCAGCATCGGCGGCAGCGCCAGCAGCCCCATGATGGTCACAGAGGCCCCGATGATCCCGGTGGCCATGGCGAAGATGGTGCAGGTGATGACGGTGGCCAGCGCCAGCGAGCCCCGGAGCGACCCGGCCAGGATCAGGATGGTCCTGAAGAGCCGGTCCAGGATGCCGGAGCGTTCCAGGACGTAGCCCATGAAGATGAACAGGGCGATGGAGATGAGGACGTCGTTGGTCATCACGAAGAACGTCCGCTGCACCATCAGGTCGAAGACGAGGGGACCAAACCCCAGGTAGCCGAAGACGAAGCCCAGCGCCATGAGGGTGAACGCCGTGGGGAAGCCGATGAAGATGGCCGCGGTCAGGAGGACCAGCTGGAGGATGCCGAGGGCCTCCGGGCTCACGCTGACACCTCGGGCGGTTCCAGGGCTTCGGCTTCCTCCAGACCGTGCTCCTCATGGTCGGGCCACTGCCCGGTCCGGATGGCGATGACGCAGCGGAGGACCTGGGCCACCCCCTGCAACAGCAACAGCCCGGCGCCGGCGGGGATGGCCCCCTTGAGGGGCCAGACCGGGGTCGCGTAGGGGCTCAGCGGTGAGGTCTCGCGGATGCGGAACGAGTGCAGGAAGAAGTCCCACCCGATGACCACCAGCGCGGTCATCGCCGGGAAGAAGACGACGATGAACAGGACCAAGTCGATGAGCGCCTGGGTGCGTGGGGTGAAGTTGCGGTAGAAGATGTCGCCGCGCACGTGGGCGTTCTTCGACAGGGTGTAGGCCGAGCCCATCATGAAGTAGGCTCCGTACATCATGTAACTGGCGTCAAACGCCCAGGTGGTGGGCCGGTCGAAGACGTAGCGGGAGACCACCTCGAACGACATGGCCAGCGTCATGGCCACCGCCAGCCAGGCGAAGGCCTTCCCCACGGTCTCGCTGATCCGGTCGATGCCCCTGATGACCTGCCGCATGGGCGCTCTCCTGCCTAGTGGCCCGCCGGTGCCGACGCGACAGTCAGGGCGCTCCGAGAGGGGACTCCTCGGGCGCCCTGACGTCGTCTGCGGGCAAGCCTAGCTCCTCACCGTCACTTGCCCTTGAAGTAGTGGTCCCAGGCGATGCGGTTGTCCACGTAGGTCCTGAGCTTCCAGCTCACCACCCGCCGGGCCCAGGCCCGCTGGCTGTTGACGATCCGGGCGAAGGTGGGGTCGGCCTTGGAGTGCTTCTCGATGATCTTGTCCCAGGCCGCCAGCTGCGCCCGCAGGACCTCGGGGGGCGTCACGAAGACCCGCACGCCGCGCTGCTTCTCCAATTCCTCCAGGTCGGCGCTGTTGCGGGCGATGGTCCGGTAGTGGAAGTCGGCCCCCTCGGCGTAGATGGCATACCGGACGATGGCCTTGAGGTCCGGCGGCAGGGCGTCCCACTTGGCCTTGTTGATCTCCACCTCGAGGGACTCCACCGGCTGGTGGAAGCTGCCCAGCATGTAGACCTTCCGGACATCGGGGAAGCCCAGGGCCTTGTCGGAGGAGGGGTTGTTGAACTCCGCGGCGTCGATCACGCCGCGCTCCAGCGCCGGAATGATCTCGCCGCCCGGGAGGATGACCACTGAGGCCCCCAGCTCTGCATAGAGCTCCGCCGACAGCCCCACGGTCCGGTACTTGGTGCCCTTGAACTGTTCGGGCTTGAGCACTGGGACCCGGAACCAGCCCAGGGGCTGGGTCGGCATGGGGCCGAACAGGAAGTTCACGACGTTGAGTTTGAGTTTGTTCTGCAGCAGGTCCTGGTACAGCTCGAAGCCGCCGCCGTAGTAGAACCACGACAGCACATCGATGGCGTCCATCCCAAACGACGGACCGGTCCCGAACAGGCTCGTCGCGGGGCTCTTGGCGTACGCGTAGACGCCCACCGCGTGGCCAGCGTCCAGCAGCCCCTTGTCCACGGCATCGATGATCCCAAACGCCCCCACCACGGCACCGGCCGGGAGCAGGTCGATCCGGATGCGGCCGGCCGACATCTCGTTGATCTTGTTGGCCAGCGCCACCGCCGACTCGTGGAAGTACTCGCGCGCCGGCCAGCCGGACTGCATCTTCCAGACGACAGCCGGCTGGGCGGTGACGCGCTTGACATAGGAGAAGCCGATCGTCGCCGCAGCAGCACCGGCGACGGCGGTCTTGAGGAACTCACGGCGGGATGTGCCATGGCCGGGATGGCGTGTGGGTTGGGCGATGGGGCGGATGGCCGCGTCCTTCGGTTCCAACTGAGGCATACGGTCCTCCCTCCCGGATGTATGGAGTCTGGACTTGGGCGGAAATCTGACACCGTAGTTAGTCCTCCAGGCGCCTTCCTCCTGCTCGGGTGACGGAGCCGTTACAAGGCGCCCTGTGGCCCCCGGGAGGTTCCCTCGTCGGCGACCGCCCGCGGCGACCGCGCCAGCGCCACCCTTCGGACAGCCACGGTCCCGCACAGCCCCAGCCCCACGAGGGATGGGGTCAACCCGGGGAAGAAGAGCAGCGCGGCGCCCACCGCCAGCGCCGCGCGCTCGACGGCGTGCAGGCTGCCGGCCAGGTAGCCCATGACGGCCGCCGAGTAGACTGACGCGCCCACCTCCAGGTCGTATAGGAGCGCCAGGACCGGGGGGCCGGCGTCCCCAGGACCGCGCGCGTCGGAAGGGTGTCGTGCGCCCGGCACAGAAGACGACGGCGTGACCCGCCGCACCTTCCGTGCGTTCCTGTTCGACATGGATGGCGTGCTGTACCGGGGCGACCGACCGCTGCCCGGGGCCCGGGACCTCCTGGCGGACCTGGACCGGCGCGGCATCCCCTACGCCCTGGTGACCAACAACACCACCCGGACCCCGCGGCAGTATGTCAGGCACCTGGCCGCCATGGGCATCCGGGCCCACGCCCGGCGGATCGTCACCGCCGCCGAGGCCGCGGCCGCGTACCTGCGCAAGACGCTGCCGCCCGGGTCGCGCGTCCTCGTCATCGGAGAACCCGCGTTCCGCCAGACGATCGCCCGCGCAGGCTTCGTCCCCGCGTGGGACCAGGTCGCCGCCGTCGTCGTGGGCCTGGACCGCCGGTTGACCTACCGCAAGCTCGCCGCGGCGGTGCAGGCCCTCGTGGCCGGCGCGGCTTTTGTGGCAGCGAACCCCGATCCGCTGCTCCCCATGCCCGACCGCGTCATCCCGGGCTCCGGCGCGATCGTCGCGGCGCTCCAGTACGCCTCCGGACGGCGCGCAGTCGTGGTGGGCAAACCCCGTCCCCTCCTGCTCCGCGAGGCCGCCGCGCGCATCGGGGCGCGCCCACAGGAGGCAGCCATAGTCGGCGATCAGCTCTCGACGGACATTGCGGCTGGCCGGGCCGCCGGGCTGTTTGCGATCCTCGTCACCAGCGGCGTCGCCGGCGTGCGGCCGGCCCCGCGTCGGGGCCCTACCCCGGACCTGACCGTCCGCGACCTGCGCGAGCTGCGCCGGTGGCTGGCCGGCCGACTGCGGCTCCGGCCCGGACGCCGCGGCGCTAGCCGCGCCAGCCGCTCACGGAGCGGGGCTTGATCAGGACGGACACCCGGTCTTCCGGCCGCTGGCCGCCGGGGTACGAGTACGGCTTGCCGGTGTAGCGCATGGACAGGCGGTCGATGTCCCGCGCGCCGTTCTGGGGGTCGAACCTGACCGCCTCGCCGCGGATCTGCACGTAGCGGTACATGTTCCTGGGATCGACGATGCTGAGGCTCACGTGGCGGTTGGCTTCCATGTTCCTGAGTTTCACCCGGCCCCGGCTGGTATTCACCAGGATGAGGCTGTCTTCCAGCACAAACCAGACCGGCGTGGCCTGGGGTCGTCCCCTCGGGGAGACCGTGGCCAGGACGGCGGCCAGCGGCTCGCTCAGAAATGCCCGGACGTGCTCGTCGAATGTGACCGACATCTAGGACCCTCCTTGCAGAGATCTTCGTTGCCTCCGACGGTCGAACCCGCCGACCTCTTTCCGGTCAGAGCCGCCCGCACCGGCCTGTTCCTCGCAGGCGGTGTGCTGGGCTTCCCGATCGTGGCGGCATTCGTGGCTGTCGCGTCCCCCAGGCTCGCCGTCCTCCAGCACCGCTCGATGCCGGGGCTGGCGGCCAACCACCTGGTGACCCTGCTGTGGGGGACCATGATCGCCATCGGCGCCCTGCACCAGCTCCTGCCGGCCGCCGTGGGGGTGCGGCGCGAGCCGGGCCGACTCGTCCTGTGGCAGTTCCTCGTCCACGTGCTCGGGGTCGTCCTCATGACGGCGGGGTTCCTTGGGCGGTCGGTCGATCTGCTGGTAGCCGGCGCTGCAGCGGTGGTAGCCAGCATCGCGATCCTGCTCGGCGTGGCCGCGTCGCTGATCCGGCAGCGGCGCCGCACCCTCCCGGTCCTGCGCTTCGTGATCGCGGCCCTGGCGTCCCTGGGCGCGACGGCGACCTGGGGACTCGTGCTCGCCGCGAACTGGAAGTTCGTCTTCTGGAGGGACCTGATCGGGCCCATGGGCCTGGCGGTGCACCTGGCGCTGGGTCTGGTGGGCTGGTTCGCGTTCCTCATCACCGGCGTCTCCTACTACCTGCTGCCACGGTTCGCCGGCACCGGCGATCTCCCGGGAATCCGGCCGGAGGCTGTCTTCTGGACGCTGGGCGCGGGGTTGCTGCTGCTGCTCGCAAGTGCCCTGTTGGGCCCGCCCCTGGCACGTGCCGGCGGCGCGGCCGTCGGCGCCGCAGGACTGCTCTACACGGCCGACCTGGTGCGCTACCTGCGCGCCTGGCGGCCGCATGCGCCGGACATCACGCGCGCTCACTGGCAGGTCCTGGCCGGTGAAGGAGCCCTGCTGAGCCTGGGTGTCCTGGCGTGGGCGACGGGCCTGCTCCCCGGGGCGGCTCTGCGCTGGGGGGTGGCCGGGATCACCCTGTTCCTCCTGGGATGGGTCACGCTCGCCATCACCGGCCAGGCGTTCAAGGTCACGCCGTTCCTCATGTGGTACTACCGGTTCCACCTCGGGATGAGCGCGCTGGAGGTTCCGCGCCTCCCGGCGCCGTACTGGCCGCGCGCCGCGCTGGCCCCGTTCGTGCTGCTGGCCGCCGCGCCGGCGCTCATCGCCCTGGGAGTCCTCCGGGCCGATCCCCTCGTCGCCACGGCCGGCGGCGTGGGATTCCTGGCCGGCGCGTGCCTGTTTGCCTTCGTGCTGGGCTATTCGTGGCTGCCGGCCTGGTGGTCGGGCAGGAGACCTCCCCGGGCCGCCGAACCCCGTTGACCATGCGCCAGCCTGAGGTCGCCGCGGGGGCCGGACCGGACGCGCGAACGGCCACACGGGCCGGCATGCGGGCCGCCGTCCTGGGGCTCGGCGTCCACGTGCCGTCCCGTGTCCTGACCAACGCCGATCTGGAGCGGATGGTCGACACCAGCGACGCCTGGATCATCGAGCGCACGGGCATCAGGACCCGCCGGATCGCCGAGCCCGGCGAGGCCGCCTCAGACCTCGGGGTGGTGGCGGCCGAGGCCGCCCTGCGCGACGCCGGACTGCAGGCGTCCGCGCTGGACCTCATCATCTGTGCGACCACCACCCCCGACATGCTGTTCCCGGCAACGGCCTGCCTGATCCAGGACCGCATCGGCGCCACACGCGCTGGGGCGTTCGACCTGCTGGCCGCGTGCTCCAGCTTCGTCTACGGCGTCGTCTCGGCGGCGGCCGCCATCGAGGCGGGCGTGGTCCGCCACGTGCTCGTCGTGGGGGCCGAGATCCTCACGAAGCTCGTGGACTGGAGTGACCGGACGCTGGCTGTGCTGGTCGGCGATGGGGCCGGGGCGGTGGTGATGGGGCCGTCCGAGTCCGGCGCCGGCGTGCGCGCCAGCGTGGTTGGTGCCGACGGATCGGCCGGCGATCTGCTGAAACTACCCGCCGGCGGGAGCCGCCTCCCCATGAGCCAGGAGGTCATCGCGCAGCGGCTCCACCGGGCGCGGATGGACGGTCAGGCCGTCTTCAAACTCGCGGTGCGGGTCGTCCCCGACGCCATCCGGCAGGTCGTGGCGGCCGCCGGGATGACCCTGGACGACATCGCGTGGATCGTCCCCCACCAGGCCAACCAGCGCATCATCGAAGCGATCGCCCGCGCCATGGGCCTGCCCCTGGAGCGGTTCGTCTGCACGATCGAGCGCTACGGCAACACCTCGTCGGCGTCGGTCCCCCTCTCGCTGTGGGAAGCGCTGCGCGATGGGCGGATCAGGGACGGCGACCACCTGGTGCTGGTGGCCTTCGGCGGCGGCTTCACCTGGTCAGCCTGCGTGCTGACCTGGGGCCGCTAGGCCGCCCGCACGCCGTCCGGCACCCCCATTCCGCGAGAGAATCGGGCGCAGACCTGATGGCAAGGCGCGTCAGGACCTGGCACCATCTGGACAGATCGCCAACTGGACCATTTTGATCCTCTTGGAGTGGGACGGGACCGGTGCAACTCACGCGAGAGGCCGACTACGCCGTCAGGGTGATCCTGGACCTGGCCGATCGGGCGGCGGGCACCCCGGTACGCTCCGCAGAGATCGCGCGGCGGCAGCGCATCCCGCGCGCATTCCTGACGAAGGTAGTGCAACGCTTGGCGCGCCGCGGGCTGGTCCGCACGCATCGGGGCACCGGCGGCGGGGTCACCCTGGCGCGCGATCCGCGCACCCTCACCCTGCTGGATGTGGTGGAGGCGATCGAGGGGCCGATCCGGCTGAACCGGTGCCTGGTCGGCCCGGGGGCCTGCCCCCTGGTGCGGCGCTGTCCGGTGCACCCGGTGTGGCGGCGCATCCAGCAGTTCGTGACCCGCGAACTGGACGGCACCACCATCGCGTCGCTGCAGCGGCGCACTGAAGAGTCGAGACACCAGAGGGAGGCCGACTGATGCCCAGGAACAGGAAGAATGGTCTTGTGAGTGCACTCGTCATCGTGGGACTGGTGTCCGCAGCAGTCCTCGCCGGCAGACCGCTGTGGCAGCCGCAGATCGCCGCACACCACGACCACCTCCAGCACCTGTTCGGGTCCGCTCCGGGCCCGGCCTCCCAGGCCAGGCCGACCCCCATGTTCATGGACCTGCTCATGGGCGGGCCCGACGCCGCCGCCGCGGCGCGGATCGCCGCCGCCGCCGTCCCGGCCATGCGGCCGGAGATCCAGCCCAGGGTCTTGCGACAGGGCGCGGTGACGGTCAGGGAGTACACCCTGGAGATCACCGAGCAGACCATCGACTACGGCGGCGGCAACAGGTGGACGGTCTGGACGTACAACGGGACCGTGCCGGGGCCGACCCTGCGGGTGAAGGCCGGCGAGATCCTCCGCGTGCACGTCGTCAACCGGCACACCCGCGTCCACAGCTTCCACACCCACCTGAGCTACTATCCCATCGAGAACGACGGCTCGCAGGCCAACATCGTCACCGGCAAGGGCACCCGCGCCATGATCTCCCCGGGCAACGAGTACACCTATCAGTTCAGCACTGATCGGCCCATGGTGACCTACTACCATTGCCACTCGGGCGACAGGGAGTTCCCGATCAACCAGCACATCCTCCAGGGCCTCTACGGGATGATCATCGTGGAGGATCCCAGGGCGCCGTCCGTGCGCGAGGAAGTCCTCTTCATGGCGGAGACCACCCGGCAGCGCACGGGGAGCAACGTCCCGCCCTACATCATGAACGGCATGGGTGTCCCCGGCGGCGAACTCGCCCTGGAAGAGATCTACAAGAAGGAGGGCCTGCAGGGAGTCGTGGCGCAGCTTGGCAAAACGGTCCCCTTCTTCAAGATGAAAGTCGGCGAGACCATGCGGCTGCACGTGGTCAACATAGGCAACATCGATCACAGCCTGCACATCCATGAAATCCCCATGATCTCGCTGGGGGTGCTCAACGGCCGCCCCTGGCCGGCCCAGGTGCTGCCGCTGGTCGGCGGCGCCGCCGACACCCTGCAGATCAGCTTCAAGCATCCGGGGATCTGGCTCTTCCACTGCCACGTGGTGGACCACGCGGACCGTGGGATGATCGGCGTCTTCATCGTGGAGTAGCCAGGCGCCCGGCCTACGGCGCGGGCGGCTCCATCGGCCCGGCCAGCGGCGGTGGCGCCCCCCGCGCCGCCGCGTCCCGGGCCAGCCGCAAGGCCGCCAGTCCGGCGATCAGGTAGACGCCCGCCGCGGCCAGGAACGGCCCGGCCCGCGCCACGTCGTAGACGGCCCCGGCCCACAGCGGCCCCAGCGTACGGCCCAGGCTGTCGAAGGCCGTCTGCATCCCCAGCGACGTGCCGTACCCCAGCGTGGTCCGCCGTGAATTCCACGCGGCCAGCGCGGGGCGCAGCAGCGCCATGGCGGTGGAGGTGACCAGGACGGCGGCGGTGATCAAGAAGACGGAGCCGGCCACCGACACGGCGATGAAGCCCAGGGTGCCGCCAAGAAACCCCAGACGGATGCCGGACACCTCGCCCCACCGCCTCGTGATCGGTCCGACCAGGAACCCCTGCGTCACCACCGAGCCGAGCCCCAGGGCGGTGAACATGACGCCCACGCTGGAGGGGCTGGCCGAGACCCGATCCATCGCATAGTAGCCCAGCATCGAGAACAGGCTCGAACCGCCGAAGGTGGCCGCAAACGCCATCAGGTACAGCGGCCGCTCAGGACTC
This sequence comes from Candidatus Fervidifonticultor octavus, assembly GCA_031459655.1. Classification (GTDB taxonomy): domain Bacteria; phylum Sysuimicrobiota; class Sysuimicrobiia; order Sysuimicrobiales; family Humicultoraceae; genus Fervidifonticultor_A; species Fervidifonticultor_A octavus_A. The sequence continues at coordinate 22,022 of JAVKID010000032.1, forward strand.
TGGAGGGCACAGACCAGCGCCGCGGCGCCCAGATGAGCCGTCGCCGCGCGCCGCGCATCCATGGGCGGCTCGTGCACTAACCGGGAGACCGTCGGCAGCGCCAGGCCCGCCGAGACCGCGGCGACATAGAACGGCATCCGGGGACCGAGGAGCGCCAGAGCCCCGCCGAGCGCCGGACCCACCAGGAACCCCAGGCCGAACCCGGCGCCCATCATCCCCATCACCGCGCCCCGCTCCTCGGGCGGGGTGAGGTCGGCGGCGATGGCCTGCGCCGACGGGAGCACCGCGCTGGAGAGCAGGCCGCCTGCGATCCGCGCCGCCAGGAGGATGGCGTAGGACTGCGCCAGCGCCATGCCGACAAACGTCAGGCCGAAGCCGCAGAGCCCGGTCAGCAGCACCGGCTTGCGTCCCAGGCGATCGACGAGGAGTCCCCAGAGGGGCGCTGCGATGAACTGAGCCAGCGCCCACCCCGTGATGAGCAACCCCATCTGGACCGGTGAGGCGCCGAACTCGCGGGCGAAGAACGGCAGAATCGGCATGATGATGCCCATGCCGATCATCACGAGGAAGATCGTGGCGAACAGCATCCAGATCTGGCGACGGACGACCGGCGGAATCGCCTGCGCGCGTGTCACTCCGCTGACGGAGACCGCTAGGGGATCCTGTAGCTCACCAGTTCCCACCACCCGCTGATCTGGCGGTCGCCCCGGTGCCCCTTTCGCTCGGTGCGCACCGCGCCCACGCCCGGCGCGTACCAGGTGTTGGTGGTGATCTCCGAGTCCTCACCGGTCGTGACCGTCTGCAACCTCCACGCCCGGAAGGTCCCGGCCGCTACCTTGATGGTCTCCTCGCCGATCCACCTCTCGGTGATCTTCAGCTCGAAGGCGGAACTGGCCGGACTCCACGACCAGGTCTGTCCGGCCCGCGGCGGGAGCTTGAGGGCCGGTCGCGGCGGATTCAGGACCTGGAGCTCGCCGCGCGGGGTCGTCCACTCGACGATCAGGACCTCGCTGGCCGTCGCCAGGAAGCAGGTCCGGCCAATTCGCTGGCGGCCGCGCTCGACGGCCCTGCGCTCCACGACCATGCACCGGGTCGTCCCCACCGTCTTGGGCCCGACGACCCTCGAGATCGCCTCGCCCCCATCGTCGCTCCTGCGGATCCAGGTGGCCCCGACCACCAGCGGGAACAGGGCTGGGGAGGGCCCAGCGGCCGTCCCTCCCTCGGGAACAGCCAGGATCAGAATCGCAAGCAGGACCGCGACACGCATACCCATCTCCTCCTCATGGTGGTGGCTTCGCCCACAGATCCTCGGGGGCCTGCCCCTTCGCCGGCAGCCCCACCGGGGGGCCCTCTGGTTCGAACGCCGTCTGGAGAGGACCTCCGGCCGGCCAGCAGGAATCTTCGCATCGGGTGCCAATACTACACCCTCGTAGGTCAGAACGGCGTCGCCGGCCGCGCGGACTGGCGGCGAACGATGAAAGAGGTGGCAGGGCATGCCGATCGGAACGGTCAAGTGGTTCAGCGCCGAGAAGGGGTATGGTTTCATTACCCCTGACGAAGGCGGGAAAGATGTCTTCGTCCATTATTCCGCGATCCAGGCTGACGGATACCGCAGTCTGAACGAGGGTCAGAAGGTCGAGTACGAGGTGGTGCAGGGTCAGAAGGGGCCGCAGGCCGCAAATGTCAAGGCCCTGAGCTAACAACCCAACCCCACAGTCAGGCCGTCGGGAGGTCGATGACGACCTCCCGATTCTCCCAGCGCGTGCAGCGGCGACTCAGTCGATGTCGTGTGTGCCGGGATGCTCCCGGAGGCGCTGGACGACCACCTCCAGGATTCTCACGGCCAGGTCGGGATTCTCCTTCAAGAGCGCGCGGAAATCCCACCGGACGAGCTGGAGACACGTGGTACGCTCCCGTGCCGTCACGGTCGCACTGCGCGGCCGTTCCTCCATCAGCGCCATCTCGCCGAAGAACTCTCCAGGGCCGAGAAAGCGGATGTGGCGGTTGTCGTGCGAGACCTCGACCCTGCCCTCGGTAATCAGGAAGAACCCCACGCCCGGGTCGCCCTGCTTGACGATCACCTGGCCGGGTTCGTAGATGCGCTCCCGCATGGATCGGGCCACGGACTCCAGCAAGCGCGCCGGGATGTCTTTGAAGATGGGAACCTGCATCAGGTAGGCGGTGACCACCGCTGGCTCGGCCATGCCTCCCCCCTCCGGGCGCGATGGCTCCTGCTTCGCCGGAGACGGGGTCGTTCCCTTCGGAGGATGGTCAGGTGTCGGGGAGTTCGGTGGGCCGCGCCTCGACGGTCGTCGCGGCACCGTCCCGCAGGATCCCCAGGCGGACCGGCGTTCCGATCTGCCGTTGTCCGAGGGCCCGCTGCAGATCGTCGGTGGACTCGATGCGGATGTCGTCGAGCGTCACGATGATGTCGCCGGCGCGCACCCCGGCGCGGGCCGCGGCGCTGTCCTGCTGGACCTCGGCCACCCGAACGCCCGAATGGCCTCCCAGCCGGTGGTGCAGGGTCAGGCCGCGGTCGAGTTCGACGGTCTGTGCCACGACGCCCAGATAGGCCCGGCGCACACGTCCTTCGCGCAGCAGGTGCCCGACCACCCACTTGGCCGTGTTGATGGGGACAGCGAAGCAGAGGCCCTGCGAGAACGCCATGATGGCGGTATTGATGCCGATGACCCGTCCGTGCGAGTCCACCAGCGGCCCGCCCGAGTTGCCGGGATTCAGCGCGGCGTCGGTCTGGATGACGTCGTGGATGAGCCGGCCGGTCTGTCCGCGCAGCGTCCGGCCCAGCGCGCTGATCACGCCGGCGGTCACGGTGGCCTGGAAGCCCAGCGGGTTGCCGATGGCGACCACGAGCTGTCCCACGCGCAGTCGGCCGGAGTCACCGAGTTTGGCGGCCGGCAGCCCCGAGGCGCCGACCCGCAGGACGGCCAGGTCGGTATGAGGGTCGATCCCAATCACCTGAGCGGCCAGGCGGCGGCCGTCCTGGAGCTGGAAGCCGGTGTCCCTCACGCCCTGGACGACGTGGCCGTTGGTGAGCACGTAGCCGTCCGGCGCGATGATGACGCCGCTGCCGGATCCGCGCGGGTCGGGGACGCGTCGGCGCGAGGCCCGGTCCCCGACTCCCACGCTGACCACCGCGGGTCCGGCGCGCTCGACCGCGCGGATCACTGCCTGCGAGTAGGCATCGTCGGCCTCGGTCTCGTCATCGGCCGGCATCACGCTCGTCGCCATCGTCCTCCGTCCCTTCGCCTGCGAGCTGGCGTTACGGCCGCTCGCCGACGGTCACCGCGACCTCCTGCACCGTGCCGCCGCGCAGCAGCCGTGCCACCAGCGTCGCCCCGATCCGCTCGGCCCCCAGCATCGCCATGAGGTCGCCGGGATGGCGCACGGTCGTCTCGCCGAGCCGCAGGAGAACGTCCCCCAGCTGGAGACCCGCGCGCTCGGCGGAGCTGCCAGGCTCGACGGACACGGCCAGCAGCCCGGACTCCTGGCCGAGGGCCTGCCGCAGACCCGCCGGCAGGCGCACCGGTTGGGCCCCGATCCCCAGGTAGCCGCGCGGGATGCGGCCGTGCGCGAGCAGCGTCTCCACCACGCGGCGCACGGTCGGCGCGGGAATGGCCAGCACCGCATCCCGCAGCAGCCCGGCCGTGGTGAGGCCCAGCACCGCCCCGTCGCCATCCGCCAGCGGGCCGCCTGAGAATCCGGGGGGGAGCCTGCGGTCGATCTGGAGATACCGGTCGATGATCGCCCCGCCGGGGCCGCGCCAGGCCTCTGCGACGGCGGTGAGCATGCCGAGGGCAGCCCGCGCCGTGCGGCCGGGCCGGCCCAGACTCACCACCAGATGACCCACCCGGGCGCGGTCGGGGTCGGTCCAGACTGCCGGGCGGAGGCCGCGGGCGTCCGCGCGCAGGACCGCCAGGTCGGTCGTCGCATCGCGGCCCGCGAGCGTGGCGCCGGCGACCGCGCCGTCCGGCAGCCCCACGCGGATGTGCTCATCGTCCTCGATGACGTGGTCGGCCGTGACGACCAGGCCCTCGGGGGACCACACGATGCCGCTGGCCGGCAGGCGGCCCCGCGCCTCCACGCGGACGACCGATGGACCGACCGCCTCCGCGATCCCGGCCAGCGCCCGAGAAAGATCGACAACGGACGACACCCCGGCGGTCACCTCCTGCCGGCATGATGCCGCCGCCCGCGCCGTCGCGCATCACCCATGTGGGGAGGCCTTGGCCCGCCGACCGGGCGGGTCGCATGGGGCCCACCGACGTGTCGGTCGCCGGTCAGAGGATGATCAGGCCCAGCCGGGCCGCCCGGGTGACGGCTTCGGTGCGGCTGTGGGCATCCAGTTTGCTCAGGATGGCGTTGACGTGGAACTTGGCCGTATGTTCGCTCAGGCCCAGGCGGCGGGCGATGGCCTTGTTGGACAACCCCTGAGCCATCAACTGCAGGACCTCGTGTTCTCTGGGCGTCAGGTCTTCGAGGGGAACGGGCGCGTGAGGGTCCCACGCCGCGGGCCATGCCGAAGCCACGGACGGATCGATGACCACGAGGCCCCGCACCACCCCCTCGACCGCGGCCCGCAGCGTCGAAGCCTGGACCGTGCGGGGCAACACCCCGCGCGCGCCGGCCGCCAGGGCACCGAGGGCGTCCCGCTCTGTGGCGACGAGCACCACGGCCGGGTACCGCGTGGGATCGAGGGCCGCCAGGCGCTCCAGCATGGGTGCCGCATGTGAGCCCGCATCCCACACGATCACGTCGGGACCGGCCTCCAGCGACCCGATGACGGTCGCGGAACCTTCCTGCCCGACGACGGCGGTGGCGGGGTCATCCAGCAGGGCTGCCAGTCCGGCGCGGGCGAGGGGGTCGTCGGACACGATGAGGATGTCCACGGTGTTCATCGGGGCCCTTGCGCGCGGTGCGCACATGCCAGGAACGCCGCCGATCATGGTGGTATTCCATGTGCGGAGGGCTGTGGCCTCAGGCCTGGCGATCCAACCGCTGTGCGCCACCAACGACCCTACATGCGTCCGCGCCTGCCCCGAGCCGTGGCGGCGTTCCTGTCGGGCCAGCGGGTCGCCCGCCTGGCCACCGCCGACGCCTCCGGGAGGCCCCACGTCGTGCCCATCTGCTTCGTGCTCTCGGGCCGTACGCTGTACTCGGTCATCGACCGCAAGCCCAAGCAGACCGAGCCGCGCCGGCTCCGGCGCGTCCGGAATGTGCTGGAGAATCCGCGGGTGGCCGTGGGTGCAGACACCTACTCGGAGGACTGGTCGCGATTGGGATTCGTCCTGCTCGAAGGCCGAGCCCGCCTGCTCCATCGGGGGTCCGAGCATGCGGCGGCGCTCCGCCTCCTCCGGCGGAAGTACCCGCAGTACCGCGCGATGGACCTCGAGGGCCGCCCGATCATCGCCGTGAGGATCGAACGCGCCGTGCAGTGGGGCGATCTGCGCTCCGGCGGCCGCGGCCTGGGTGCGAAGTAGCGTCTGGGCCTCGATCCGCTCCCCCATGCCGCCGAGGGCAATTGCGAGGACACGGAGAACACAATGGGCGTTTCGTCATCGAAGACGTGGAGGGAGGCCACCGTGCTGGTCAGGAGGATCGATCCGGCCCAGGCCCATCCGGCAGTCCGGCCGGAGTACTTCGAGGGGCAGGTCCGCATGCAGGCCCTCTACGAACCCGACCGCGATGGTGAAGAGTCGGAGATGGTCGCCGTGTTCTTCGAGGCCGGCGCCCGCACCACGCCCCACACCCACGATAGTACTCAGGTGCTCCAGGTCGTCTCGGGCCGCGTCGTGGTCGTGATCGAGGACGACCGGTACATCGCCGACGTGGGAGATTTCGTCATCATCCCACGGGGCCTCTGGCACTGGCACGGCGCGACCCGCGACGGGCCAGCCTGCCACATCTCGATCAAACTGCCCGGCCGCACCCACTGGGACGTGCCGCGGCGCAACTGGACAGACGGGTAGGTGACGGGAGCGGGTCGCCGACGGGGCTCGAAGGGGCGAGCGCCGCCAGGGGGGAGACCGGCCGCGGCTCTCACCGGACTCCCATCGTCCCCCGCAGCAGCGCCGCCAGCACCAGGTAGGCCTGCCGCAGGCCGGCGGGCAGCGCGCTCACATCCAGCACCTCATCGACCGAGTGGAGGTGCCGTCCGATGGCCACCCCCAGGCAGACCGCCGCGGCGCCGTGAGCCAGCGGCACGTTGGCATCGGTGCTCCCGGGCTCCCAGTGGATGGGCGTCTTCAGGGAGGCGGCGGTGTCCTCCACCAGCCTGACCAGGGGATGGTCCGGCGGCAGACGTCCGCCCGGGCGGTCTCCCACCACCTCGATGGCGGCCTCGACCCCTGCGGCGCGCGCAACGGCCTCGACCAGACCCCGCACCGTCTCCTCCAGCGCGGCCAGCGCCCGGGCGTCTTCCGACCGCATGTCGAGGGTGAGGCTCGCCTCCGGAGCGATGGTGTTGACCGACCGGCCTCCCTCGATGACCCCGACGTTGTACGTGGTCTTCGGCTCCGACGGCACCCGGATCTGGGCAATCCCGTTGATCAGGGCTCCCAGCGCGTGGACGGCGCTGGGCTGGCCGAAGTCCAGCCACGAATGCCCGCCCCCGGTGCGGTAGGTCACGGCCACCCGCCGCGAGCAGACGCCGACCCGCACGCCCCGGTTGAACGTGGCGCCTTCCAGGATGATCCAGGCATCGGCTCGGCCACCGAACTGTTCCCACACGGCTTTCGCGCCCCGGAGGTTGCCCAGGCCCTCCTCGCCCACGTTCGCGGCCAGGATCAGGGTGCCGCGGCCCGACAGGTCCCGCAGCGTCCGGCCCAACCAGAGCATCGCCGCCAGCGCCATGCTGTTGTCGCCGATCCCGGGGCCATAGAGGAGGTCGCCCTCGCGGCGCACCTCGATCGGTGTCTGCGGGCCGAAGACCGTGTCCAGGTGGGCCATCAGCACCACCGTCGGGCCGCCGGGATCTCCCGAAAGTTCGCAGATCACATCTCCTGCCTCGTCCGTGCGGGGATCGCCGAGCCCCAGCGCCCGCATACGCTCCACGACATGCCCGGCCCTGCGGGCTTCATGAAACGTCGGCGCCGGCACCTGGCAGATGCCGATCGCCTCCTCGATGACCCGAGGCACGGCCGCCTCGAGAGAGCGCAGGCCGCGCTGGACCTCAGCGTCCATGGATGCCCTCGTCTTCTCGACGGCGTCGCCGGAACCTGCCGGGCCGTCCCGCCGTATCTTCAGCATCATCAAGACCCTCGGCGTCGGGTACGCCGTGAGAGCCTTCGCGCCCCAGATCAACAACTTCATCAACGACCTGCTGCAGAACCGCGGCGCGGCCGTGCGCGCCCAGACCAAGGTCGTGCCCATCCTCAGCGTGACCATCGGGATCAACAACCCGGGTGGCGCCTACGTGGGCGCCGCGCAGGTCTCCGGCCCGCAGTCGGCGGTGCGGAGGGTCGAGGCTGTCGCCCTGGTCGAGGCGGACTTCCAGACGGCGTTCCGCATCAAGGCCTATGTCCCGGTGGACAACCTGAAGCCCTGGGAGGCGCTGCGGCGGGTGCCGGGGGTCGGCGTGTCGGCGATCGTGGACCTGCGGATCTAGAAGATTCGGCACACCGTGGGGCAGGGCTGGACGCACGCGGGGTCGAGGCCCTGGTCTACCCGGTCCGCGCAGAAGTCGCACTGCATGACGACAGCTTCGGGGTAGTCCAGCCGGGTTCTCCCGCGAAGACACCGGCCCAACGCCCGCGGGTCAACGGTCGCACGGGCTCCCGGGCGGCCACACTGGCGCCGGGCGCCCAGCCTCCAACGCCGTCGTGAAGCGCGATGATCGCCGAGGCACGCCACGACCTGGACGTGCCCTGGTGGACAGTGACCTTTCCGGGACTGGCGATCACGCTGACGGTACTCAGTGTGACGCTGCTGGGGAGTCGGCTCGGGATCGACTCGCTCCGCGGACGATCCGCCGCGTGGGAGCCTTCCCGCACCCGCCCTTCGACCTGCACGGCGTGGTCTGGGCGGAGAGATGCACCCGAAATGCGCTGAGGCCGGTCCGCCCAAGACAGGGAGTCGAATCGCCAGCCGGCCTTGAAAACGGGGTCTTCCGGAAATTGGGTGGGTAACTGAGCCCGGCCGTGCTAGGCTCGTGGTCTCACAGGACGAGAGGAGGCCACGAGCGTGCGCGACGTCGAGCTGTACCGTGCGATCCTGGGACTTACCCCGCCTTGGCAGGTGGTGAGCGTGGATCTGGACATCCCTGGCCAACAGGTGACGGTGAAGGTGGACGCCGGCCCCGGGCCCTTCCCCTG
>JAVKID010000033.1:0-30048 GCA_031459655.1 Candidatus Fervidifonticultor octavus
GGCCACCCTTTTGATTGTCGGAGTCGGCTGGCTGGTACTCCTGATGGCCCAGCCGGCCCCGGCCTTCGGGATCGCGGCCGCCGTGGCGGCGTCAATCCTGATCGCCCACCTCGTGCGGGTCATGGCAGGGCGACTTTGGCCCCCGACAGGCGGGCATGAGACAGGTGGGGCGGGGCAGGCCTCGCCAGGACACGAGGAGGAAAAGTGGGGGGGGAGGCGAATACCCTAGGTACCGGACCGACAGCATCGCAAGCGCGACACTCCACGTCGCAAAGTGAATACCGAGGCCCTCATGAGTCGACCCGCTACTGGTCGACGGGCTGCCTGACCCACCCCGAGTGCAGCAGCGCGCCCTAGCCGCGTATCAGGGTGATCGGGTGAAACTGATTCGCGCGGTCAGCAACGCGATTGCTCGCGGGCTATTGCTGGGCGGCGACAGGGACATATAGGCTGTCGGTCTGGTTTTCTTATTCCCCCCATTGGGTGCCAATGCGGACTATCACGCTCCAAGTTCGCTTCGTTGCGCCAATTGTGGTCGGATTGACCACAACTGTGATTGCAGCTCTCGTTGATCACATACCTTGGGAGGGATGGCCTCAGCTGCTTCTGTCCTTTGGAATGATTGTTATCGCTTCCCTAATGCGAATTCCGGACCCGCGCGGATCGTCCGTCACGCCGAGTTCTGTGCTCTTCTACCTTGTGATCTACATCTTTAACCCCCCGACGGTTCTTTTGATTGTAGGAGCAGGCCGGACTGTTGGCTACGTTCTCTCAAACAGAGGGTGGGCCCCCTGGCGGGCAGTCTTCAATGGCGCCCAAGTCGGCCTAAGTGCTGCAGTAGGGGCTCTCGTATTCGGATTGCTGGGTGGGAACTCTGGACATATTGATTGGCCACGCGACTACCCCGCTCTCCTGGCTGGTCCTCTTGCGCACCAAGTAGTAAACAACTTCTTCGTTGCCCACGTGCTCAGTAGATGGCGGGGAACGCCGTTCTTGAGGACATGGGTGGATGGCGTCCGAGATCTCTTCTGGCCCAACCTTCTCAGCATTCCTACGGCCACTCTTGTGGCTATTCTGTACACGAGATTTCACCCCGGAGCAGTGGTGGCTTACCTGCTGTTGTTGCCATTTCAGTGGCGGGCACTCGGACTGTACATCAGGCGCCGCCAGCTGTATGAGCAGATTATTGACGGGCTCGTTGTTGCGACAGACGCAAACTTCCCGGTGGGAGCCGGAAAGGGTCATGCCCGCCGGGTAGCCAGGATCGCTGATGCCATTGCACGCGAGATGCGACTGAGTGAATCAATGGCCGAGTCGGTAAAATTCGCCGCTTTACTTCATGACATTGGGATGATTGGTAAAGATGATCTGCTTGCTCGTCCTGTTGTAGCATCCGAGGATGCGGAGGAGCTCCTTGATCATGTGCGCGTGGGCGCTGAAATCGCACGCGAGCTCCCTCGGGAGGAGATCGCAGAGGCGATTCTACACCACCATGAGCGGTTCGACGGGTCAGGGTACCCTGGAGGATTGAGAGGGGAAGCCATTCCTCTCGCCGCCCGAATAGTGGCGCTGGCGGAGGTGGTCGACAGCATGGCCTTTGGTATATATCCCCACCCGACAGCTGCTTCGTGGGCCTCGATAATCTCGCACGTCACCTTGGAAAAGGGAAAGGGTTTTGACCCCGACGTTGTGGACGCTTTTCTTCGATCATTAGACCGGGATCCTTTCGCCATTGAAGGTTGGTCCCCGTCCGCTTCAGACGTTGCCCGATCTCCGGGCCTTAGTTGGATGGCAACGCGATGATGCACCGTCGGAAAGCGGAGCTTGCGGAGGTCGGATTGCTATTGGTTGGTGGCGGATCCCTTGGGTTTGGACTGGCTGGGCTTGACGAAACGAATTTAGTTCGGTTCACCGTGATTGTGGCACTCGCCTGCGTTGCCGAGTGGCTTGAGGTGAGATTTGGACCGTTTGAGGGGCTTACCCTCAGGCCCGTTGTCGCTTTCATCGGTCTTTGGGGCGGCGGGTCGGCTATCTTGATGCTTGCTGGCTTGCTGCCGATCGCCTTTGTTGGTATTCCCCTGAAGAGATCCTCACCTCGCCATGTATTGGCGCAGCTAGGAAGGGATGCCTTGGCCTTATGGTTCGGGTTTCTTGTGTACCAAAACTTTGTGAACTCAACAGTGTGGCCGATGCCTTCCATGTTGACTCGTGAAGTGGCCGCGCGAGTGTCGAGCATTCTGGCGTTCTGGACCCTCCTGATACCGTTGCAAGCGTTCGGTTTGGGTCTAACTGAAGGAATGCACTTTCGATCTGCGCTTCAGCATCTCTTGCGGCATGCGTGGCCTCACGCGACCATTCTAACCCTCGTAGCAGTAATGCTGAGCTATCTGGATGCTGGTTTTGGCATTATGGTGATGGGCATAGCTGTGGTTATGCTTGTCGAAGCCTATTATCCGTGGAAGCTATTGGGCGAACAGCGTGGGGTGCTCACAACGAGCCTGCAGATGATGGCCCAGGCGGTGGATCTCAAGGACCCATACACGTCGAACCATTCACGGCGAGTCTCGGAGTATGCGGTTCGCTTGGCCCGAGCGATGGGTCTTCCCGAAGTTGAGGTTGAGCGTATTCGGATTGGCGCGCTCATGCACGACATTGGGAAGATTGGGATAAGCGGCCGCATTATCCGAAAGCCGGGGAAGCTTACTGATGAGGAGCAGGTCATTATGCAAGGACACCCCTTGGTGAGTGCCAGCATCATCGAGCCCTTAGAGATTTTAGGAGAGTCGGCAGAAATGGTTCGTCACCATCATGAAAACTGGGACGGGACGGGTTATCCCGACGGCCTGAAAGGCGAGGAGATTCCTCTAGGTTCTCGAATTATCTTCGTCGCTGACGCTCTGGATGCTCTCCTCACGGATCGTCCCTACCGCAAGGGAGCGTCCCGCGCCGAGGCGCTGGCGATTATCCGAAGGAATGCTGGTACGCAGTTCGACCCGAGTGTTGTTGAAGCGCTGGCTCGAATAGCCGATCTGCTCTAGCTGCTCTCGCCTCCGCGCCTGGTTTCGCTGCTCTGCAATCCGAGTCTGGCGGGCTTGCCAGGGAATAAGGGGGGGTCTTGTGGCGAGACTGCAGATTAGACTGCTTGGGCGGTTCAGCGCGGCCACCGAGGCAGGTCCCGTCGATATCCAGATGGCCTCTGCGCGTCTCGTGGCGTACCTGGCCCTCGCGGGAGACCGCCCCATATCCAGGGCGCAAGTCGCAGGGTCACTCTGGCCGGACCTGCCCGAGGAGCGTGCGCGTGCCAATCTCAGCACCGTGGTATGGCGGCTCAGGTCGGAGTTGGCGGCTCGGGGATTCCCCCACGAACTCATATTTGCGACCGAAACGTCGTTAGAGCTCAACAAAGCTTGGTGCGACGTTGATGTCGACCAGTTCCGGTTGCAGGCTCTCACTTCAGGTGTCCGAAGCTACTCCCTCGAGATGCTGAGTAAGGCGGTACGGGCGGTACAGCTTTACAGGGGCGACCTGCTTGAGGACTGGGATCTCGAGTGGTGCGGCCTTGAAAGGGAGGAGCTACGCCGGTGCTACTTCACCACACTTCGATCCCTAGCAGAAGCGTTTGAGCATCGTGGCAGGCTGGATTATGCACTTCGGTATGCCAGGCAGGCGACGAACGTTGATCCCCTTGACGAGCCTGCGCAGCGCGCCCTGATACGCCTCCTCTTTCTCACCGGCGATAAGGCATCAGCTGTGAACCAGTTCAACAAGTTTGCCAGGCTCGTTCGATCGGAGCTTGGAACGGAACCTGACGAGGAGACCCTGACATTGTTCCATGAGTTGCTGTCCTCTTCCAGGACGCGGCGCTTTTCGTATGGAGTGCAGACCGGTCGGGCCCTATCAGTTCGCACGGAGAAGGTGCCGCTTCTTGGGAGGCTCGAACCAAGGCGGCAGCTCAGTGCGTTTCTCGATGCTGCCTATGCGGGCAGTGGCGGCGGATTCCTGTTACTCGGAGAGGCCGGAATCGGCAAGTCCCGGCTTGCCGAGTGGGCGATGGAAGAATGGGCGGCTCGCGGCGCTCCAAGCGTGCGAGGGAGGTGCCTGGAGTTCAACGAGCCTGTTCCGTATCAACCCCTGCTCGATGCACTCGCAGCCTACGTCGAGGCGGCGGATCTCACCAGGTTTTTCGATGGTGGAGATTCCGCCCTATCAGCGTTTCGGCTGGGCGATGGAGAGTCCGATCGGGAACCCGGGCGGAGGAGTCAACCCGTCGCTTGGCCTTTGGGCAAGTTGCGACTGTTTAGCTGGCTTCGCAGGCGCCTGGAGGAGGTGAGCCGGAGTCGCCCGCTCCTTATGGTCCTGGAGGATCTGCAGTGGGCTGATGCGGGGACCCTGGACTTCCTGACGTATCTCCTCGAAGGCGCTAGCACCATGCCGCTGGCCGTCGTTCTTACATCGCGCCCGACACATCGCCCGATGAAGAGCCAGTTCGACCCGCAGCGAGTTGGGCGTTACTGCTCCGGCACGGTCCATCTTGGTCCCCTCAGCAGGGAAGAGACCTTTCAATTGGTGCGGAGCCTCGTTGAAGATTGGCAGATTTCTCATGACGTGGCTGACTGGTTGTACAGGGAAACGGAAGGCAACCCGCTGTTCGTGATCGAAACCCTGCGACTATTGCAGCAACAGGACAAGTTCGAATCGTTAGCCCGGGGCCGCCTGTTTGATCCTGAGCGCGGGGACGACCCCGTTGTGAGCTTTGAAATCCCGGACGGCGTGCGGTCGGCCGTTCGGCAACGTCTCGACATGCTAGATGCTGCCAGCCTCCGAATCGCTGAAATCGCATCCGTTCTCGGCCGGTCTGTCGACGAGGAGTTACTCGCGATGGTATCGGGTACCGGGCCGAATCGCCTCTCTCGGGCTATTGCGCATCTCCTGCGAGTCGGAGTGTTCGAGCGTGAGAAGGCTGGGTACAGGTTTTCACATGACAAGATCCGGGCAGTCTGCTACGAAAGCCTGCCGGCCAGAGCGCGGAGGATCTACCATGCGCGGGCCGCGGCCGCTCTTGTCCAGATGCCGGAGGTACCGGCCCAGCGCCTCGCATGGCACCAGACTTGCGCAGGCCAATGGCATCTTGCCTCAGCCACCTGGAAGGCTGCAGGAGACAACGCAAGAGAGGTGCATGCTTATGAAGAAGCGCTCCGGGCCTACCGGCACGCGATTTTGTGCGTCCGACGAGATACATCTCGAAATGTCCGGGAGAGGAACGCGGAAGAGGTCGAGTTGCTCGCACAAATCGATGGAGTGCTCGCGATCACCGGCAGGCCGGTAGAGCGGCGGATGGTACTGGAACAGATGGCCGCATTATGCCGTCGATCTGGACACGCTCGTGGTAGAGCCCTCTGGTTGGTGCGCTCGGCTCTGCTTAAGGAACACGAGACTGACTTTACAGGAGCTCTTCGGCTGGCGCGAGAGGCATGGAGCGTTGCACGAGATGAGAGCGACAGGCCGATGGAAGTGGAAGCTCTTCGTGTTGTGGCTTGGGCGCTTAATCGCTTTGGGCGTCACAGGCGTTCGCTCGCGGTTTCCATGCTGGCTTTGAAAAAAGCTGAGAACGGTCCATCGCTGACTAAGGCTGCTGTGCTTGTGGAGGCGGCAACTGTCTTCATCAAGTTGAGCGATTATTTATCTGCCATGTCGTACCTTGAGTCTGCCAAGAGGGTTCTGGTCGGGCTGGGCTATACGGATGACCATCCGCGGATCCTGATCGCTGAAGGTATCGTGCACAAGTGGTCCGGCAACCTAGCTCTCAGTCGAGCCCACCTGGAGAAAGCTATGCGGTCGGCGGACCAGGTCCAGGATGTTGTTGCTGTTGCAAAGGCTGCCGCCCAGCTGGCGACTGTTGATAGCTTGGAAGGGCGGTTGGGAATTGCGCTACGCACGCTCAGGAGAGCAATTGTGACCAGTCGGTCTGCCGGGTACTGCAGAGGTCAGATATCGTGCCTGAACGAGATTGCGAACGGCATCGGCCGCCTAGTCGGCAACTACGCGTGGGCTTGGGATGCGTCCAGTCGGGCTCTGCGACTTGCGCGTCTGGGTGGCAATGACCTGCTGACCGCCGTTTGCAAAGATACGCAGGCTCAGTTGCTGGTTGAAGAGGGGCGTCTGGAGGAGGCGCTCTTTGAGGTCGGTGAGGCTCTGCAGCTCTTGAGCCGAATGCACGGTTCAATTGGCCCGAGCCAAGAATCACTCGCACGTCGCGGTGCCATCCTGCTCCAATTGGGTAACCTTCCACAAGCCATCGCCGACCTCGAATGTGCCAGACGTACCCAGACGGAGACTGGCGACCGCCTCGTCCTGGTAGACACCCTGACCTATCTGGCGCTGGCCTACGCGAAACTTGGCGACGCCGACCGGGGTCTGGCGACCTCCGAAGAGGCTCTCCGCCTGCTCGAACAGATCGGTTTCGCGAACTACCAACCCCAGCGCGTCTTCTGGCACCACTACCTCATCCTGGAGATGCTCGACCGCGAGCCGCGCCTGGACTACCTGAGGCGAGCCGTTGAGTTCATTGAGGCACAGGCCTCGACACTGTCCAGGGCGCAGGCGTGGCGGCTGCGGACCCGTGTCCCCCTCAACTGCGAGATCCTGGCGGCATGGGAGCAACACTCCCAGGCACCAGACTCAGAGCGACGGAGGGCAGAGCCCCAGGCTGTGCAGGCCGTCGGCCTCCTGTGAGAGAGCTCTGAGAGACTCCCTGCCTACGCTTCGGTCATCCGGAGGAGTTGCGCCCGTGGCGCGGGTGAAGAGACCATGGCAGGGCGAATCGTCGCTCGGTTCTTGATGGACCGTCCGGTGCGGCCCGGGATGGTGCGGGCCATCCTCGACACCCTCTCAGCCCAGGGCGGTGCCTACGAGCCACAGCTCATCCGGCGTGCGACAGACGAAGGACCGCGCCGGATCACCTGGAGCCGGATGGCCGGGCTCCTCGACGACATCGGACAGGCGGGGATCCAGACCACCTTCCTGAGGGTGTCGGAGGGCCGCCCGGAGCCGGTGCTCTCCTTCTCGATGAGCGCCTCACCGCGCAGCGTTCCAAGCCGCGTCACCATGACGATCCCATCGGCGGCGCTGGCCGCCAGTAGCGATGTCGAACAGATCCTCGGCGTGTGCAAGGGGTTGTACCTCTTCCTGGAGTCTCCCTGGGGGATCGTAGAACTCGAGGACGCTGCGGGACCTCCTGAGGAGCAGGGGCAGACGGATCCATCGCCTCCCGCCACGACGCGTCCGGGTGCCGCGGCGTCGCCCGCGCCCTCGCGGGATGAGCCTGCGTTCCTCCGCTGGGCCAACTTCTTCGCGCCCCAGGTGATCGCGCGGGTCGGACCGGCTCGCCTGCTGACCTCGATGGCGTTCATCGTCGAGATTCTTCCCGACGGGGGGATCATGCTGGTCACCCATCCGTCTCCTCAGATGGCGGCGACCCCAGAAGGCCGGGCCCTCCAGCGTCAGATTGAGGACTCTACGGGAATCGGCGGGGTACTGTCCGCCTTCAGCGGAGGGTGGGGAAGGCCTCTTTCACCTTGCCGTCGGCCCCGCACCACGGGGCGGCGTCGCCTGCCGGGGCAGGAGGACTGGGGGCCCTGAACCACATCATGTAGTGGGCACACCGGCTGCTGCCCGCTAGATCTGCACCACGATTTCCTCGGTTGTCGGCTGCAACCCGCATCCAGCAAGGCTTCCTGAGGCCGGCGTTTCCGGAAATTTCTCTGCTGGCGCTGTCTGGCAGGAGGAGTTTGTGGGAAGATGGAGAATAGCGTGGGACGAAGTGGGGATATGTGGGGATGCTCAAAGGCGAGTTCCAGTATGCGCTGGACGACAAGGGCCGGGTGGTGATCCCGCCCAAGTTCCGGCGCGTACTGGGCGACCAGGTGGTCGCTACACGTGGGGTCGACCCCTGCATCAGCGTGTACTCGCCGGCCGAATGGGCCAAGGTTGAGGAGCGTCTCCGCAGGCTCTCAACGCGGCAGCGCGACGTCGTACGGTTCCTGCTGGCGGGCGCCGTGGACCTGGAACTGGACCGGCAGGGCCGGGTGACGCTGCCGCCGCACCTGCGGCAGCATGCCGGAATCGATCGGGACGTGGTTGTGGTCGGTCTGATCAGCCGGCTCGAGATCTGGAGCCGGCCGGCCTGGCAGTCGTACTTGGAGAAGGCCCAGAAGTCTGCCCCGCAGATCGCGGAGCAGATCGAGGAGCTGAGCATATAGCTGGAGCGGAGGCGGCCGCCGGGCACGTCCCGGTGCTGCTGCAGGACGTGCTCGCCTGGCTCGACCCCAGGCCTGGCGGGGTGTACGTGGACGCCACGATCGGGGCGGGCGGACACGCCGAGGCGATTCTGGAACGGATCGCCCCGACCGGGCGGCTGATCGGGATCGACCGCGACGCCGAGGCGCTGGCGGTCGCGGCGCAGCGACTGGCTCGATACGCAGCATACGTCACACTTCGGCACGCAGACTTTTCGGCCATCCGCGAGGTGATCGTGGAGGCCGGCATCGGGGCGGTGGACGGTATCGTGATGGACCTGGGAGCCTCCTCGCTGCAGCTTGAGGCGCCGGACCGCGGGTTCAGCTTCCTGCGACCGGGTCCGCTCGACATGCGCATGGACCGGTCCCAACCGCTGCGCGCTGCCGACCTGGTCAACGAACTCCCCGAAGATGACCTGGCTGACATCCTCTGGCGGTACGGCGAGGAGCGCTGGGCACGGCGGATCGCCCGCGAAGTCGTCCGGCGCCGGCCGATCGAGACCACGGACCAGCTCGCCGCGGCGGTTAGCGGCGCGATCCCGCGACGGGCCTGGCCTCGATCGATCCACCCGGCCACGCGGACGTTCCAGGCCCTGCGCATTGCTGTCAACCGCGAACTCGATCAGCTGGAACGGGCGCTGCCCGAAGCGGTGGGGGCTCTCCGGGGGGGAGGTCGACTCTGCGTGATCACCTTCCACTCCCTGGAAGATCGCATCCTCAAACACACCCTCCTGCGCCTCTCCCGTGGCTGCACCTGTCCTCCCGGGAGCCCCACCTGCACCTGCGGCGGCCGACGGCTAATCCGCATACTGACGCGCAAGCCCATTGCGCCGTCGGCCGCCGAGGTCGCATCCAACCCCCGCGCGCGCAGCGCCAAGCTGCGGGTCGCTGAGCGTCTGCATCGCGATGAAGAGGCAACACCAGATACGTCGGAGGCCGGTCATCCCAGCGCTGATTCCACCCTCCCCTTCGTCCCTCCTGACAACGTCTCTCCGGCACCCGGCCTCCGACGTGTTGGCGCTGATTCGCCGGAACCGTTCCCCCCGCGGGCGGCATGACCAGCATGATGGCGCCCGAGCGCCGCTCGCGGTTGTTTCCGGTCTGGCTGCCCGACCGTCCTCCCTGCGGGCAGCCCGCAGTCCGGCGCCGGGTGCGCCTGCACCCGATGGCCGGCGCGATGGTGATGGCGGCGCTTCTCACCCTGCCGGCCCTGGTCTACGTGTGGCAGCGCGCATACCGGATCGAGGCCGGCTACACGATCCTGCGCCTGCAGCGCGATGTGGCCCGGCTGCGCGCGGAACACGCGGGGCTGCAGTTGCAGGTAGCGGCGCTGAAATCGCCGCAGCGGATCGAACACTACGCCACCACAGAGCTGGGCATGGTGCCGCCCCGCCAGCGCCAGCTCGTCGCCATCACCGTCGGGCCGGCCATCGCGCAGGTCGAACAACCGTCCGGCCGCCGCGGCCTGCTGAATCAGCTCGCCGCGTGGTTCGGGAGGAGTGAGGCCGAGGCCAGAGAGCGACGGCGATGACTCCCCGGCACCCACGCCGCCCGCCCGGGTGGGAGAGGCCTCCCGGGCGGCGTTCGTTTCGTTCTGCCGCCGAGGCCGAGGCCGAGCATGCTCGGCTCATCCGTCTGCGCGCAGCGCTGCTCTTCGTCGGCCTGGGCATGGCCTTCTCCGCCCTCGGTGGTCGCCTGGTCACCCTCCATGTGGTGCACGCCCGTGCCCTTGAGCGGATCGCGGAGCGCCAGCAGCACGCCGAACTGGTGCTGGAGCCCCGTCGCGGCCGACTGCTCGACCGGTGGGGCAGGCCGCTCGCGATCAACGTCGACGCGGAATCGGTCTACGCCGTGCCGTCGAAGATCGGCGATCCCAGGGCCTTTGCACAGACCGTCGCGCCGATCCTCGGGGTGCGGGGGGAAGACCTGGCCAGACGGCTGCGTCCGGACCGGCACTTCGTCTGGCTGGCCCGCAAGGTCCCCCCGCAGGTGGCGACGGCGTTGCGGGCCAGAGCCCTGGGCGAGCAGATCGGGTTCCTCCCCGAGGCTCGGCGGGAATACCCGAACGGCACCCTGGCCGCCCACGTCCTGGGGTTCGCGGGCATCGACAACCAGGGGCTGGCCGGGGCAGAACTCGCCTTCGATCGACACCTCCGTGGCCGGGCCGGGCTGGCGCGGATCGAGCGGGACGCCATGGGCCGGCCGCGCTTCGAGACCCGCACGGTGCTGCAGGAGCCGACCGACGGTGCCGATGTGGTCCTGACGATCGACCAGGTGATCCAGCACATCGCCGAGCGCGAACTCGACCGCGCCCTGGCAGAGACCAGGGCGGCGTGGGGGACGGTGCTGGTCATGGACCCGGAGAATGGGGAGATGCTGGCCATGGCGGTCTCTCCGCGGTTCGACCCCAACGCATTCGAGCGGACGACACCGTCCGACTGGATCAACCCAGCGCTGTCGCTGGTCTACGAGCCGGGGTCGACCTTCAAGATCGTGCTGGCAGCCGCAGCGCTGGAGGCCGGCGTCACGGACGAACAGGAGGTCTTCTTCAACGACGGGACCCTCCGGGTGCCTGGGGGCTACGTCATCAGAGAAGCCCGCGGCCGGAAGTTCCCAAGCCAAACGCTGGGCGATATCATCCGCAACTCCTCCAACGTGGGCGCGGCGATGGTGGCCGCCCGCCTGGGAGCCGAGCGGTACCACGCCGCCATCCGGCGGTTCGGCTTCGGGGAGCCCACCGGGATCGACCTGCCCGGGGAGGTTGCCGGCCTGGTGCCGCCCCCCTCGCAGTGGCAGGGGTCGACCGTGCATACCATGGGGTTCGGCCAGGGCATCTCGGTCACGCCACTGCAGATCCTGACGGCCGGCGCGGCCATCGCCCGCGGGGGCCTGCTCGTGCGGCCCCACGTCCTCCGGACGGTGCGCGATCCAGAGGGCCGATCGCTGGAAGTCACCGTCCCCGCCCCCCGCGGGCAGGCGGTCTCACCGTCCGTGGCCCGGAAGGTGCTGGCCATGATGGAAGACAGCGTCCGGCGCGGGACCGGCACGCCAGCCCGCCTGGACGGCTACGCCGTGGCCGGGAAGAGCGGGACGGCCCAGAAGCCCTCGCCATCGGGCGGCTACCTGCCCGATGCGTACGTCGCCTCCTTCGTGGGCGTCGTGCCCGCGGATCGTCCGCGTTTGGCCATCCTCGTCGTGCTGGACGAGCCGAAGGGCCAGTACTTTGGAGGCGTGGTCGCGGCGCCGGTCTTCCGGGCGGTGGCGTCGCAGGCGCTGTGGCACCTGCGCGTGGCGCCGGCGGTAGCTCCGCCCTTGCGTTGACCTGCGCGGAATGGACCGGCCGCCGACACGTACTATAATGAGCCAGGATCGTGCGGAGGTGTCCGGATGGAGTTGCGCGCGCTGCTGACGGACCTGGACGCGCCGTCGGTGGTGGGCAGCGCGGATCGGGAAATCCGTGGGATCGCGTACGACTCCCGGGAGGTCGGCCCGGGGTTTCTGTTTGCGGCGCTGCGCGGCCGGGCGTTCGACGGGCACACCTTCATCGAGGAGGCGGTGGGCCGCGGCGCGGTCGCCGTGCTGGTGGACCGCCCGGTGGCGGCGCCACCGGGCGTCACGCTGGTGCGCGTGGCTGAGGCGCGACGGGCGCTGGCACAGGTCAGTGCCGCCTTCTTCGGCTATCCCTCGCGCCGGCTGCACCTGATCGGGGTCACGGGCACCAACGGCAAGGGCATCACCACGTACCTGGTGGAGGCGATCCTGCGGACCGCGGGCCGGCCGTGCGGCATCGTCGGGACCATGGGCGTCGTGGCCGGCGGCGAGGTGATCCCCACCGCGCGGACGACGCCCGAAGCCCCGGACCTGCAGGCGGTGCTGCGGAGGATGGTCGACCTGGGCTGCCAGTACGTCGCCATGGAAGTCGCCTCGCACGCGCTGGCGCAGGAACGCGTCACCGGCTGCCATTTCCAGGTCGGGGTCTTCACCAACCTCACCCGCGACCACCTGGACTTCCACCGGAGCATGGAGGCCTACCGCGCGGCGAAGGCCCGGTTGTTCGCCATGCTGCCGCCGGAGGGGTGGGCGGTGCTCAACGCGGATGATCCGGCGGCTCCGGTGGTGCGCGCGGTGAGTCCCGCGCGGCTGCTGACCTACGGCCTGCGCACGCCAGCGGACGTGCGCGGCCGCGACGTGCGACTGCACCTCGCTGGCTCCGAGTTCGTTGCCGATACCCCGGCCGGGTCAATTGCGGTCTCGCTGCGCCTGGCCGGCGGCTTCAACGTCGCCAACGCCCTGGCCGCCATGGCGGTGGGGATCACGCAGGGGATTCCGCTGGCCACCATCGCCGGGGCCATGGCCTCCGTCTCCGGCATCCCGGGCCGCTTCGAGGCCGTTGACGAGGGACAGCCGTTTGCCGTCGTGGTGGACTACGCCCACACGCCCGACGGCCTGGACAACGTCCTGCGCTCGGCCCGCGAGCTCACCGGCGGCCGGTTGATCGTGGTCTTCGGCTGCGGCGGCGACCGCGACCGCCTCAAGCGGCCGGTCATGGGGCGCATCGCGGCGCAATGGGCCGATCACGTCATCGTCACGTCGGACAACCCGCGCAGCGAGGATCCGCAGGCCATCATCGAGGAGATCCGGCCGGGTGTCGAGACCGGGGTTGCCGCCCGGGCATCGTCCGGCGGACGGGTCCCGGTGCGGGTGGACGTCGACCCCGATCGCCGCCGGGCCATCGCGGCCGCGATTGCCGCGGCGCGTCCCGGCGACCTCGTCGTGATCGCCGGGAAGGGGCACGAGACCTATCAGGAGATCGCCGGCGTGAAGCATCCCTTCGATGACCGGCAGGTCGTGCGCGAGGCGCTGCGCGTGGCGGGTGCGGCCGCGGGCCGCCCAGGTGCGGCCGGCCCACCCGTGCGGGGGCCGGCCCCGTGAGCCTGCGCTTGGCCGTGCACGACCTGGTCGCGGCGACCGGGGGCCGCCTCGCGGTCCCGCCGGGCGTCTCTGTGCCCGACGCGATCACGGGGGTGACGACCGACAGCCGCCAGGCGGCGCCGGGAGATCTCTTCGTGGCCCTGCGCGGGCCCCATACCGACGGACACCGGTTCGTCGCCGACGCCGCCCGGCGCGGTGCGGCCCTCGCGCTCGTTTCCGATCCCTCGGCGGCCGACGGGCCGGCGCTGGTCGTCCCCGACACGCTGCGCGCGCTCGGCGCCGTGGCGGCGCTGTACCGGCGAAGCCTGAACCTCACTGTCATCGGCATCACCGGCAGCGTGGGCAAGACGACGACGGTCGGGCTGTGCGCTGAGGTGCTCGCCGCCCGCTACCGCGTGGTCCGCTCGGCGGAGTCGTGGAACGCCGAACTGGGCGTGGCGCTGACGCTGCTCGGGTTGCAGGCCTCCGATGAGGTGGCCGTGATCGAGATGGCGATGCGTGGAGCCGGCCAGATCCGCGAGCTGGTGGAGATGGCCCGCCCGCGGATCGGGGCGGTCACCGTGATCGGCGATAGCCACCTGGAACTGCTGGGTTCGCGCGAGCGGATTGCGGCAGCGAAAGCCGAACTGCTGGAGGGACTGCCGCCAGACGGCGTCGCGGTCGTGAATGCCGACGACCCGCTGACCGCCCGGCTGGTCCGCGACGTCCGATGCGCGGTGGTCCGCTTCGGCCTGGGGCCGCAGGCCGACGTGCGCGCCTCCGACATCGCCCCGGCCGAGGGTGCCACACGGTTCATCCTGCACATGGGAGGCTCGTCGCACGAGGTCTGCCTGCCGCTGGCGGGCACACACCAGGTCCACAACGCCCTGGTCGCGGCTGCGGTGGCCGGGGTGATGGGCGTTGCCGGCCCCCAGATCGCCGCGGGCCTGGCCCGGGCGCGTCCGGCCACGATGCGCCAGGAAGTCACCATCGTTGGGGAGGTGCTCCTCGTCGACGATTCGTACAACGCCAGCCCGCAGTCCATGACCGCCGCCTTCGAGGTCGTCAGGCAGGTGGGCGGCCAGCGCCGGCGCGTGCTGGCGTTGGGAGAGATGCGCGAACTGGGACCGCAGTCGCGCGAGTTCCACCGCGGGGTGGGGCAAGAGGCGGCGGCCCTGTCGCCCGCCTTCCTGCTGGCAGTGGGCCCGCACGCGTCCTGGTACCTGGAGGGGGCCGCGGCCGCCGGGCTGGTCCAGCAGGCCATGGCGCATGTGGGGACGGTGCACGAGGCCATCCCCCTCCTGTGCCGGTTCCTGCGGGCCGGCGACGTACTGCTGGTCAAGGGTTCGCGGGCGATCGCGATGGAGCATCTGGTGGCCGCGCTGCGCGCAAGAGCCCTGGTGAGCCGGTCGTGAGCCCGCTTGCGTCCTGGCCGCTGTGGGCGCAACTCGCCGCCGCTGGCGGGACTGCGGGGGCGCTGGTCGCGCTCGGCGGTCCACCGGCCGCCGCCCTGCTGGCCCGGCGGGGGCACGGACAGCAGATCCGGGAGGATGCGCCGGGCCGGCATCAGCAGAAGGCCGGGACGCCGACGATGGGAGGGGTGCTCATCGTGGGGGCCATCGGCGTGGCCGCCCTCCTCACCGTCGGCGCCCACCCGGTGGCGCGCTTCGTCCTGGCGGCCACGGCCACGTTCGCCGGCATCGGCCTGCTGGACGATCTCATCGCCGTCCGCCGGATCCGGAACCTGGGACTGCGCGCCCGAGAGCGCCTCTTCCTCCAGGGGCTGGCCGCACTCGTCCTGGGCTGGTACGCCAGCGGCCAGCCGTGGGTCGGCACCCAGGTCGCGCTCCCCTTTGCCGGCTCGGCGGATCTTGGCGAACGAGGATACACAGTCCTGGCGGCCCTGTTGTTCGTCGGATTCGCCAATGCCGTCAACCTCACCGATGGGCTCGATGGACTGGCCGCGGGCCTGGTCGCCATCGCCGGGCTCGGCTTCACGACGGTCGGCCTCCAACCGGCCGCGGCCGTCATCGGGGCGGCGGTGGTGGCGGCTGCCGCCGGGTTCCTCCGCGTCAACGCCCACCCGGCGAGGCTCTTCATGGGCGATGTGGGCTCCAATGCGCTGGGCGCGGCGCTGGCGGCGCTGGCCGTGGTCTCTAAGGCCGAGGTGGCGCTCTTCATCATCGGCGGCGTCTTCGTGGCCGAAGCCGCCTCGGTGATCCTGCAGGTGGCATACTTCAAAGTCACCGGCGGCCGGCGCATCTTCCGCATGAGCCCGCTCCATCATCATTTCGAACTGGCCGGCTGGCCCGAGCCGCTGATCGTGCGGCGCTTCTACTGGGTCGGGTCTATCTGTTTGCTGGCCGGGTTGCTGGTGGTCGCGGCATGACGCCCGCGGTGGCGGCCCGGATTGATGCCGTGACGGCGAGGCTGCGCGGCCGGCGCATCCACGTGCTGGGCCCGTCGGGGACCGAAGGCTCGACGGTTATCGACTTCCTGCTGTCGCAGGGGATCGGCACCATCACCGCGCACGACCTGGTCCCGGCCGAGCAGTTCGCGACGACCCTGGAGCGGACGCACGGCTGGCTGGATGCCCAGGGCCGGGCCGCGCTGCTCGCGCGGCTCCGGTCGGCGCCGATCGCCTGGCGGTGGGGGCCGGACTATCTGCAGGGCCTGGAGGAGGCCGAGGTCATCGTCGTGCCGCAGTCGTGGTTCCGCCACCCTCAGAACGCGCCGGTGCGCGCGGCTGCGGCGCGCGGGGTCCCCCTCTCCAGCATGACCCAGCTCTTCTTCGAGACCTGGCCCGGGCCGATCATCGGGGTGACGGGGACGAACGGCAAGTTCACCGTCGTTACGCTGACCGCCACGATGCTCGAGGCCGCCGGGATCCCGATGGTCGTGTCGGGAAACGACCGCACGCACGTCCCGGCCCTGTATGCCCTGGACCGCGCGGACGAACAGACGTGGCTGGTGCTGGAGATCAGCAACCGGCAGCTAGTGGGCCTGCCCTACAGCCCCCACGTGGCGGTGGTGACCAACCTGGCGCCCCACCACCTGGACGACCACGGGTCCATGGACGCCTACGTAGACGCCAAACGAACCATTGTGCGCCACCAGTCCAGCCGCGATGTGGCCGTGCTCAACGCCGACGACCCGCTGGTGGCCGGATTCGCCCGCGGGGCGGCCGCGGCCGTGCACTGGTTCAGCCGCAGCCGCGCTGTGGACCGGGGCGCCTTCATCGACGGCGGATGGGTCGTGCTAGCCGGCTCGCCGCCGCGCCGCGTGGTGCCGGTTGCGGACCTGGCCGTCCCCGGCGGCCACATGGTCGAAGATATGCTGGCGGCCGCAGCCGCGGCCGCCGTCGCCGGGGCGGGGCCGCAGGCGATGGCACCCGTCCTGCGGGCGTTCCGCGGCCTGCCGTACCGCTTCCGACTCGTGGCCGAGCGCGACGGCATCGCCTTCTACGAAGACTCCCTGGGCACGAACCCGACGGCCGCCGCGGCAGCGATCAGGAGCATGACGCGGCCGTTCTATCTGATCGCCGGCGGCCTGCGCCAAGGGGCGCGGCCCGAGGACTTCGCGCCCATGACACGCGCGCTGGCCGCCTCGCCGGTCCGGGCCATCTATCTGATCGGCTCGACCGCCGGGGTCCTGGCCGAGGCGATCGCCGCGGCCTCGCCGCCGCCGGCGGTCTGTCAGGCCGGGACGCTCGAGGTCGCCCTGGCCGCAGCCTGGAACGCCGCCTCGCCCGGTGAGGCCATTCTGCTCTCCCCCGGCTGCGAGAGCTTCGATCAGTTCGCCGACTACCGGCAGCGCGGCGACCGCTTCTGTCAGTTGATCGGCGCGCTGCCCGCTCGCGCGCAGCGGGGGACCGGCCGATGAGCGGGCCGATGGCGGTCCTGCATCGCCGCTCGGGCGACGTCGTCCTGTTCGCAACAGTGCTGGCGCTGGTTGCGATCGGCCTGGTGATGGTCTACAGCGCCAGCAGCGTCGTGGCCTACGAACGGCTCTCCGACAGCGCCTACTTCTTCAAGCGGCAGGCCGCCTGGGCGGCGCTGGGGCTGGCCGCGATGTGGGTGGCGCGGAGCGTCTACCACCAGCGCCTCCGCCGGCTCGCCGCCCCGCTGCTGCTGGTCGCCATCGTGTTGCTCGTAGCCGTCCTCATCCCGGGCGTCGGCCGGGTGGCGGGGGGCGCCCGACGCTGGATTGCCGTGGGACCGGCCAGCTTCCAACCGGTCGAGGTGGCGAAGGTGGCTGTGCTGGTGTACATGGCGCACTTTGCGGCGCGGCGCGGCCTGGCGATTCGCGACTGGAGGCGAGGCATCGTCCCGCCGCTGGCGATCGTCGGGCTGTGCGCGGGCCTGGTGCTCCAACAGCCCGACATGGGTTCCGCGGTGATGCTCGCGGCTGTCGTGCTGCTGGTGCTGTTCCTTGCCGGTGCCCGGATGCTCCACCTGGCCCTGGTCATATTGGCGGCGCTCCCCGCCGCTGCCGTGGCGGTCGTCGCAGCCCACTACCGGCTGCAGCGCGTGCTCGCGTTCCTGGACCCGTGGAGCGACCCGCAGGGGCGCGGTTTCCACGTTATCCAGTCGCTGCTGGCGTTCGGGTCTGGGGGACTCTGGGGAGTGGGGCTGGGCGGAAGCAGCCAGAAGTTCTTCTACCTGCCGGAGCGGCACACCGACTTCATCTTCGCCATCATCGGCGAGGAACTGGGATTGCTGGGCACGATGGGCCTGCTGGGGCTCTTCGCGCTGTTTGCCTACCGGGGATTCCGCATCGCGCGCGCAGCGCCCGACCGGTTCAGCGCGTTGCTAGCCGCGGGCATCACGGCGACGATTGCCGGCCAGGCCCTGCTCAACATGGGCGTGGCCACCGGGCTCTTGCCCGTCACCGGCGTACCGCTGCCGTTTGTGAGTTTCGGCGGATCGTCACTGGTGATGACGATGATTCAGGTGGGGATCCTCTCGAATATCTCCCAGTACGCGCACCGCGAGGCTCCCCCAGTTCCGGCGCCCCGGCCCGTGGCCGGGCAGCCGGCGCGGGCGTGGGAGGCTTCATGAGGGTTGCCATCGCCGCCGGCGGCACCGGCGGGCACCTCTTCCCCGGCCTGGCGATCGCCGAGGCCCTGCGGCGGCAGTCGCCGGGGATCGAGGTGATGTTCATCGGCGGCCACCGGCTGGAATCGCGCCTGGTCCCGCAGGAGGGCTGGCCTTTCCGGACCATCGCCGGGCGCGGCCTCCCCTCCCGGCCCGGATGGCGGACCGTCGCGGCGCTGGCGAGCAGCACGCGGGGCGGCTGGCAGGCGCTGCGCCTCCTGTGGGCTTGGCGGCCCGATGTGGTCGTGGCCACGGGGGGGTACGTGTGCGCGCCGGTCGGGGCCGCAGCGGTGCTCTTGGGCCTGCCCCTGGTCCTCCAGGAGCAGAACCTGTCGCCCGGCCTGGCCAACCGCGTGCTCGCGCGCTGGGCGAGATGGGTCTCGGTGCCGCACGAGGATGCGGCGTCCCGGTGGCGTGCGCGGCGCGTGGAGGTCACCGGGGTGCCGCTGCGCACCCGGGCCGTCTGGGGCGACCGTCGTCGCGGCATGAGCCGGTGGGGCCTGGAGGAGGGTCGGGTGACGGTGCTCGTCGTCGGCGGCAGTCAGGGCGCACACAGCCTCAATCGGGCGGTCTGTCGGACGGCGGACCTGCTGATGGACGAGTCCGGGCTCCAGATTCTCCACCAGACCGGGCCCGAGCACCTGCACTGGGTGCGCGAGGCGATCGGGCGCCGCGAGCACGTCGGACCGCCGGCGCTGCGGCACGTGGCCGTCCCCTTCCTCGATCCGATCGGCGATGCTTACGCGGCCGCCGATCTGGTCCTCTGCCGGGCCGGGGCCTCCACCCTGGCCGAGGTCACGGCCTGGGGGCTGCCCGCGATCGTGGTGCCCTACCCGCACGCGGCCAGGGCCCACCAGGAGGAGAACGCGGCGGTCCTGGTGCGCGCAGGTGCGGCCGTCCCCCTCGCGGACTCTGATCTTGACGGGACCAGGTTGGCAGACCTGCTGGGGATCCTGGTGCGGGATGCGTCCCGGCGCGCGGCCATGGCGGCGGCCAGCCGGACCCTGGGCCGCCCCGGGGCCGCCGACGTCGTAGCCGGGCTCGTCCTGGCGTTGGGGCCGGCGCGCGCGGTCCAGGAGGTCCGCGCGTGATCCCCCGGGGCGCCCGGCTGCACTTCATCGGGATCGGCGGGGCCGGGATGAGCGCGCTCGCCCTGGTGCTGCTCCACCGCGGGTTCGCCGTCTCGGGGTGCGACCTGCGCGACTCCGAGACCGTGCGCCGGATCCGCGATGCCGGTGGTGAGGTGCTGATCGGACACCACCCGGCGCATCTGGATGGGGCGGACATCATCGTGGTCTCGCGCGCGGTTGCGCCGGACACCGCGGAGGTCCGCGTCGCGCGGGCGCGGGGGTTGCCGACGCTGCACCGCGCGCAGGTCCTGGGGGAGGTCATGGGATCCGGCTGCGGCATCGCCATCGTCGGGACGCACGGGAAGACCACGACCACCGCCATGTTGACGCGGGTGCTGGTCGCATCCGGATACGATCCGACGGCCCTCATCGGGGCCGATGTGGCAGACCTGGGCGGCAACGCGCGCGCCGGAGCCGGGCGCTGGATCGTGGCGGAGGTGGACGAGAGCGATGGATCGCTGCTCCACATCGCGCCGCATGCCGCGGTGCTCACCAGCCTCGATGTCACCGACCACCGCGACTATTACACGTCGGCTGCACACCTTGAGGAGACCTTCGCGCGATTCCTGGGCGGCGTGTCCCCCGACGGCTTCATTGCGGCGTGCACCGATCATCCTGGCGTCCGGGCCCTGTGTGAGGGATTGGGCCGCCCGGTCATGACATACGGCTTCGATGAGGCGGCAGCCATTCGCGGCGAGGTCCTGGCCCAAGACGGCCGGACGATCCGGGCGAGGGTCTGGACCGACGGCCGGCCTGCCGGCGACCTGGTCCTCCAGGTGCCGGGCCGCCACAACGTCGTCAACGCCCTCGCGGCCGTGGCGGCCGCCGGGCGCATCGGGGTGCCGCTGCCGGCCGCGCTGGCCGCCCTCGCGGAATTCCGCGGGGTCAGCCGGCGCTTCGAGGTGCGCGGAGAGGCCGACGGCGTGCTGGTGGTGGACGACTACGCGCACAACCCGGTCAAAGTGGCGGCAGTGTTGCGCGCGGCCCGTGAAGGCTGGCCCGACCGGCGCCTGATCGCGATCTTCCAGCCCCACCGCTTCTCCCGGACGCGGACGACCCACGCGGAGTTCGCACGGGCCTTCGACCTCGCCGACGAGGTGATCGTGACGGAGATCTACGCGGCCGGCGAGCCCCCGCAGCCCGGGATCAGCGCCCGGCTGATCGTGGAGGCCATCGCCGCCCACCGGACGGTGCACTACCGGCCGACCACCGAGGAAGCCCTCGGGCTGGCTGAAGCCCTGGCCGCCCCCGGGGCGATCGTACTCACCCTGGGCGCCGGCGATATCGGCGGCGCGGCCGGCGCGCTGCTGGCGCGGCTGGCCGCGCGGGGATCTGCGGGCGCGGCGTCGGATCGCCGCCGGCTGGGAGAGAGCGCGTGAGCCCGCCCACGCAGGCGCCGGTGGGGCTCGAACGTCGCCTGCGGGCTGCGGTCCGCGACGTGCGCCGCGACGAGCCCATGGCGCCGCATGCCCAGTTCCGGATCGGCGGGCCGGCCGACCTCCTGGTGATTCCGCGAAGCCAGGCCGAGTTGCGGGCCGCGCTGGACATCGTCTTCCATGAGGGCATCCGGCCCGTCATCCTCGGTCAGGGATCCAATGTGCTCATCGGTGACCGGGGCATCCGCGGGGTGGTGGTGAAGATCGGGAAGGGCCTCGACCACATCCGTTTCGACGGAGCCACCGTGACCGCCGAGGCCGGCGCCGGCCTGCCGGCGCTGGCGCTGCAGTGCGCCAGACGGGGCCTGGGCGGGCTGGAGTTCGCCGCCGGCATCCCGGGGTCGGTCGGCGGCGCGGTGGTGATGAACGCCGGCGCCCACGGCCATGCCATGGCGGAGGTCGTGGTGGCCGTGGACGTGCTGGGACCCGACGGCGCGCGGCGTCTGACGCGCGAGGCCGCGGGGTTCGGGTACCGGACGACCATCCTCCAGGACCGTCCCTGGGTCGTGACCAGCGCTACGCTCGTCCTCCGCCCTGAGGACCCCGCGGCGGTCCGTGCGCGCCTCGAGGCCTGGCTGGCACAGCGCGGCGCGACCCAGCCGGTCGGGCCGCCGAGTTCCGGGTGCATCTTCCGGAACCCGCCGGGCGATCACGCAGGCCGGCTGATCGACGCGGCCGGCGGCAAGGGCCTGGCGGTGGGAGGGGCCCGGGTCTCGACGCTGCACGCGAACTACATCATCAACGAGGGCGGCGCGACGGCGTCCGACGTGCTGGCGCTGGCCGAGCGGGTCCGCCGCCTGGTCGCGGACCACGCGGGTGTGATGCTCGACCTGGAGGTCAAACTGCTGGGCGAATTCTGAATCATCCGGGATCCCATCGTGCCCTCCACCGACCCATCGCCGCGCCGACCGCCGTCTCTGATCCTGGGGACCCTCTCGCGCTTCGCGGTCATCATGGCGGCGCTGCTGGCCGCGGCCGCGTTTCCGCAGTCCGCGCTGTTCACCATCGAGCGGATCGAGGTGACGGGGGCCCGCAGCCTGCCTGATGCGGCTGTGGCCGCCCTCGCGGGGCTGGAGCCGGGCATGCGGCTCTTCGCGGTCGACGCCGAAGCCGTGGTGACGCGCCTGCGCGCCGATCCCCGCATCAAGGACGCCGATGTGCGCCTGCGGCCCCCCCGCACGGTCGTGCTGCACATCACCGAGCGGCGTCCGGTCCTGGCGCTGGACCTGGGTGACCGGTTTGCGCTCCTGGACGAGGACCTGGTGGTCGTGGCGCTGACGGCCGATGCGGCGGGCGCCCCCGAAGTCGTCGACGGCCTCGGCGGGACCCCGTGGGTCCTGGTCGGGGCGCGGGTCGCCTCGCCGGCCGCGCGCATCGCGCTGGCCGGTCTTCCCGACATCCCGCAGCCGCTGCGGGCCCAGCTGCGCCGGATCACGGTGACGCCGGGGCCGGACCTGACGCTCCTGCTGCGCTCGGGCCTGGAGATCAAAGCCGGCGCGCCCGCCGGACTGGCGGAACGCCTGGCCCAGGTTCCCGGCGTCGTGACCGCGCTGCGCGCCCGCGGGATCGTCGCCCAGACCCTGGATCTCCGATACGCGGGCTCAATCGCCGTCCGGAGGGCGCCCCCGGCCGCCGTGAAGGGCGGCACCAGGGGGGCCGGCACGCCGGATGGGGCACACAGATCCGCTGGAGGAGGAGAAGGCCGGTAGGCGTGGAATAGCGCGACCGAACAAGATGTAGCGGTCGACCTACCCGCAGGCCACAACAGGTAGCGCATGACACGGCGGAGCACGATTACCGGCCTCGACATCGGCACCACCAAGGTCTGTGCCGTCGTCGGTGAGGTGGACGAGGACGGGGACGTCCACATCATCGGCGCGGGCACGGCGCCGTCTGTCGGGCTGCGCCGCGGCGTCGTGGTCGACCTGAATTCCACCGCCCGGGCCATCGAGCAGGCGATCGCTCACGCCGAGCGCATGGCTGGCGTGAGCATCTCGGCGGTCCATGTGGCCGTCTCGGGCGAACACATCTCTTCCTCCGACAGCCGGGGCGTCGTCGCCGTGGCGCGAGGCGATCACGAGATTGGCGATGCCGACGTCGCGCGCGTCATCGATGCCGCCCGCATGGCCGCGCTGCCGTCGTCGGAGCGCGAGATCATCCACCTCCTGCCGCGCGATTTCGTCGTGGACGGCCAGGACGGCGTGAAGCGGCCGGTGGGGATGTACGGCGCGCGTCTGGAGGTCGAGGCCCACATCGTCACCGGCGTGGCCACCGCGCTGGCCAACGTGGCCAAATGCGTGCAGCAGGCAGGGCTCGAGGTCGCCGAGATGGTGTTGGAGCCGCTGGCGTCCGCCGAAGCGGTGCTGGCGCCGGCGGAGCGCGACCTGGGCGCCGTCCTGGCCGACATCGGCGGCGGCACCACCAGCGTGGGGATCTTCGCCAACGGCGGGCTGTGCCACGTGGCGATTCTCCCGGTGGCCGGCGGCCACCTGACCCACGACATCGCCGTGGGCATGCGCACATCGGTGGCGGAGGCGGAGAAGCTCAAGGTGCGGTGGGGCGCTGCGGCCCCGCAGGCCGTCTCCGAGGGCGAGATGATCGAGGTTCTCACCGTGGGCGGCCGCGCGCCCCGCGTGCTGCCGCGACGGGTGCTGGCGGAGTTCATCGAGCCGCGCGTCGATGAGATCTTCGCGCTGATCCAGGGACAGATCCGACGGAGCGGCTACACCCACCGCATCCCATCCGGCCTCATCCTGACCGGCGGGACCTCCATGCTGGAAGGCCTGGTGGACTACGCGGAGACGCGCCTGGGCCTGCCGGTCCGCCTGGGCGCGCCCGAGCACCTGGCCGGCATCGTGGACGCGGTGCGCAGCCCGGCGTACGCCACCGGGGTCGGCCTGGTGCTCTACGGCGCCCGGGCGCGCAGCCGGGCCGGCGTCATGCACCGCAACGGGACGAGTTCCTTCTGGGAACGCACCCGGATGTGGATTCGCGATCTCCTGCAAGGCGCATAAGCACGCCGATCGAAGGGGGAGCCTCCATGGCGAGCACAGAGCGGGATCTTCGACGATACGCGGCAATCAAGGTGGTGGGGGTAGGCGGGGGCGGCAGTAACGCCGTCAACCGCATGATCTCCGCCGGGCTCCGAGGGGTCGAGTACATCGCCGTGAACACCGACGCCCAGGCGCTGGCGCTCTCCTCGGCCGACAAGAAGATCCACATCGGCGCGAAGGTCACCAAGGGACTGGGCGCCGGTGGCGATCCTCAGGTCGGCCGTCAGGCCGCCGAGGAGAGCCGCGAGGAACTGCGCGAGGCGCTGGGCGGCGCGGACATGGTCTTCATCACCGCCGGGATGGGTGGGGGGACCGGCACCGGTGGCGCGCCG
Organism: Candidatus Fervidifonticultor octavus; assembly: GCA_031459655.1. Lineage (GTDB taxonomy): Bacteria > Sysuimicrobiota > Sysuimicrobiia > Sysuimicrobiales > Humicultoraceae > Fervidifonticultor_A > Fervidifonticultor_A octavus_A. The sequence goes on from JAVKID010000033.1 coordinate 24,253, forward strand.
GTCATCGCCGAACTCGCCCGCGAGTACGGCTCGCTCACGATCGGGGTCGTGACCCGGCCGTTCGGCTTCGAGGGCAAGCGGCGGGCGCAGACCGCCGAGGAGGGAGTGCGGACGCTGCGGCAGAAGGTCAGCACGCTCATCACGATTCCCAACGATCGGCTGTTGCAGATCATCGACCGCCAGGCCACGGTCATCGAGGCCTTCCGCACCGCGGACGACGTGTTGCGCCAGGGCGTCCAGGGCATCGCAGACCTGATCACGGTCCCGGGCCTGATCAACCTGGACTTCGCCGATGTGCGGACCATCATGGCCGAGGCCGGCTCCGCGCTGATCGGCATCGGCGTGGCCTCAGGCGACGATCGCGCCACGCGGGCCGCCCAGGCCGCCATCAGCAGCCCGCTGCTGGAGACCAGCATGGACGGCGCCCGCGGGGTGCTGATCAACGTGACCGGCGGGACCGACCTGGGCCTCCTCGAGGTGAGCGAGGCCGCCCGGATCGTGGCGGAGGCCGCCGACCCCGAGGCGAACATCATCTTCGGGGCGGTCATCGACGAGAAGGTGCGCGACGAGGTGCGGATCACGGTCATCGCCACCGGGTTCGACGCCGCCCGCCGCAGCGAGGACGGCGCGGGCACGCACGATGATCGGGCCAAGGAACCGGTGAAGCTCATCGACGACCTCGACATTCCGGCTTTTCTCCGGAGGCGGTAGCGCACTACAGTAGAAGCGTGGGGTTTGGAGAACCAACGACCGGGGCAGGGGGCGAACCGCCCGACTTGGCGGAGCGCCTGGAGCAGGCCCGGCAGATCGTCGCGACCCTCATCCCCGGGGCCGTCGCGGACGAGGGCGCCCAACCGACGATCTGGGTGCCTTCGGCGGACGGACTGCGCGAGCGGTTTCTCGAGCTCCAGCGCCGGCTGGGGCCGCTGGAGTTGCTCCCCCTGCTGCGGATGCGGGGCGGTCGCCCTGCGGTGCTCCTGGTGCCCAAGCCGCCCCCGGGCCGGTGGGCCTGGCAGACGAACCTTCTGCTGTTCCTGGCGACGGTCGGGACGACGTTTGCGGCTGGCTACCTCCAGTCGCTGGGGCTGGTGCAGTTGGGCTTCATGGACAGCCCGGTCACCGGCGGCCTGGCCTTCTCCCTGTCGCTGTTGCTCATCCTCGGGGCGCACGAGATGGGGCACAAACTCGTCGCCGTCCGGAGGGGGATCGATGCCAGCCTGCCGTACTTCATCCCCATCCCCCCGGTGCCGCCATTCGTGATCGGAACCATGGGAGCCGTCATTGTCACCAGGACCCCTTCGCCCAACCGTGACAGCCTGATGGAGCTGGGGGCGTCAGGTCCCATTGCCGGCTTCCTCGCCGCAATTCCGGTGCTGATCTACGGGGTGATGCACTCCTTCCCGATCCAGCCGGGGCAGGTGGAGGGCGTCGTGGTGTTTCCGGACCCGCTGCTGGTCCAGTGGCTCGTCCGCTGGCTGCGTGACCTCCCGCCGGGTACCGACCTCCTCATGCACCCGGTCATGTTCGCCGGCTGGATCGGCCTGATGGTGACCAGTCTCAACCTCCTCCCCTCGGGCATGCTCGATGGCGGCCACGCGGTCAGGGCCGCAGCCGGCGCCCGCTGGCACCACGGCATCTCGGTCGCGGGCGTCGTGATCGCCGTGGTGATCGGCGCCTGGGTCATGGCGATTCTCATGCTCCTGCTCCTGCGCCGGGGGCACGTGGGTCCCCTCGACGACCTCACGCCCCTCAGCCCGTCGCGTCGGGTGATGGGGCTGGCGCTGGTGGCCATCTTCGCCCTGAGCGTCTCCGCGCTGTTCCCGCTCACGTCGATCCCGGACCTGTTCCGGTAGCTCCGGCCGTGGCGGCCTCTGGCGAACACCGGCGGGTCGGTCTTCGACGGTGGCGGCGCATCGTGCTCGCGGTGTTCCGCAAGGAAATGGTCGAGACGCTGCGCGACCGCCGCACGCTCCTGTCGGCGGTGGTGCTACCTGCGCTGACGATGCCGCTCGTCGTGCTCGCCGTGCCCCTCCTGATTGACCGGCAGCAGCGGGCCCTCCGGGATCAGCCGGTCCGCGTGGCGGTGGCGGGCGGTGAGATCCGGGAACTGGTCGAGGCCGGGGTGCGCGACGGGGTCTTCGCGCCCGTGACCGCGGCGGCCCCCGTGCTGGCCCTGCAGCGCGGCGAGGTGGACGCGGTCCTGGCCCCGCAGCCGGCGGTCCCGGGCCAGCCGCAGCTGGTCGCCGTGCTCTACGATGGGACCCGCCCGGCCTCGCGCGCCGCGATCGAGAAGATCACGCGGGTCGCGGCCGCTCTCGCCCAGCGCGACCTGGAGGCCGCCCTGCGCGCGGGCGGCGCTTCCGCGGGCACCGTGATCCGGATCCTGGTGGATCCCCGGGATGTCGCCCCCGCGGCCCGTGCCGGGGGCGCGCTGCTGGCCACGGCGCTGCCCTTCTTCCTCGCGGTCTGGCTGCTGCTCGGCGGCCAGTATGCGGCGCTCGACGTGGGGATCGGCGAACGGGAACGCGGGACCCTCGAGGGACTCCTGGCAGCCCCCCCGAGCCGGTCGGCGCTGGTGGCCGGCAAGTTCCTGGCGGTGCTGGTTCCGGCGCTGCTGGCGCTCCTGGTCATGCTGGCGAGCGCCATGCTGGCGATCCGGCTGGGCGGCCGGTCGCTCATCCCCGGGGCGGTCAGGGTCGGCCTCCCGCTCGGATCGATCCCCTGGCTCCTGCTGGCGGGGACGGCCCTGGGCGGCTTCCTGTCGGCCGCCCAACTCACCCTGAGCCTGGCCGCCAGGACCCTGCGGGAGGCCCAGCAGGCCTTTACCGCCCTCTACCTGCTGGTGGCGGTCCCGGTGATCCTAGAGCCCCTCCTGGTCGGGAGCCTGGACGCGCCCCGGACGGCCCTGGTGCCGGTGCTCAACGCGGTCTGGACGATCAGGCGGGTGCTGCTGGCCGAGAGCCAGCCCTGGGAGGCGGCCCTCACGGCGGCCTCGCTGGCCGCCGCCACGGCGGTGGTGCTCGTGGGGGCGACCCGCCTCCTAGAGGCGGAGATCCGCCGGATTCGGTGATCCGGCCTCGCCCGGCCGAGAAAACGGGCGTCCTGCGGGTCCGCCGCGAGCCCCATCCACCATGGCAGCCGTTGACATACCACATCTTGGGCTCTAGACTTATCGTTGCCTCAACGGCTGGGGTCTGCTGATGCGATGCCCCGTGTGCGGCCACGACGAGAGCAAGGTCTTAGATTCCCGACCGGTCCTTGACGGACGGGCCATCCGGCGCCGCCGCGAGTGTCTGGCCTGCGAGCGGCGCTTCACCACCTACGAGCGCCCCGACCTGGCGCCGGTGATGGTGGTCAAGCGCGACGGCCGGCGCGAGCCCTTCGACCGGGCCAAGGTCCTGGCCGGAGTGACTCGAGCCTGCGGCAAGCGCCCCCTCTCGATGGAGAGCCTCGACGCCCTCGTGGACGATGTGGAACGGGAGATCCGTCAGCTCGGCGTCCAGGAGGTCCCCTCGGCCACCATCGGCGAGCTCGTCATGGACCGCCTCCGACGGCTCGACGATGTGGCCTATGTCCGCTTTGCCTCCGAACACCGGCGGTTTCGCGACATCGACTCGATCGCGGAAGAGATCGAGACCCTCAAGGAGCGCAAGCGCCGGGAAGACGCGCTCCGCGACCAGGTCCCCCTGATCACGCTGCCCGACCCGCACCGCGCACGGTAACCACAGACGCCTGGAGGTGACCCGGATGGAAGGCGCATCGTCCTCTTCGACCCCACCCCTCGCCCCGCGCCAGACGCCGGCGGGGCCCGCCGTCGCATCAGACCTGCCTGCGGACACGCTGGCCGCCTTCGGCGGGGACGAGCTGCGCGCCCGCGTCTTCCACGACAAGTACGCCCTGCGGGACCGTGACGGGACCGTCGTGGAGCGGACGCCCGACCAGATGTGGCGCCGCATCGCCCGGGAACTGGCGTCGGTGGAAGCCACCCCGGAGATGCGCCGGCAGTGGCAGGAGCGGTTCTACTGGCTGCTGGAGGACTTTCGGTTCATCCCGGGAGGGCGGATCATGCATGCCGCCGGCAACCCGCGTCGGGTCACGGCGCTGAACTGCTACGTCGTGCCCGTCAAGGACGATTCCATCGAAGCCATCTTCGAGTGGATGAAGGAGGCCGCGCGCACCTATTCGTTTGGCGGCGGCGTGGGGACGGACATCTCCGTGCTGCGGCCCCGTGGGGCGCCGGTGAACAACGCGGCCCGCAGCAGCACCGGCTCGGTGTCCTTCATGGAGCTCTTCTCGCTCACCACGGGCACCATCGGCCAGTCGGGCCGCCGGGGGGCGCTGATGATCACCATCGCGGACGATCACCCCGACCTCCTGGACTTCATCAGGGTGAAGCGCAACCTCAACAAGGTCCGCTACGCCAACATCAGCGTCCGCGTCTCCGACGCCTTCATGCGGGCCGTGGAGGAGGACGGCACCTGGGACCTGGTGTTTGAGAACGAGCGGGCCACGGTGCGCCGCACGCTGCGGGCACGTGAGGTCTGGCGCGAGTTGATCAACGGCGCCCGGGACTACGCCGAGCCCGGTGTCATCTTCTGGGACACCGTCAAGCGGTGGTCTACCTCCGAGTACAACGGGATGGGCGTTATCACCACCAACCCCTGCTCGGAGATCCCGCTGGAGGCCTACGGATGTTGCTGCCTCGGCAATCTCTGCCTCCCGCGCTTCGTGCGCGATGAGTTCACCAGCCAGGCACGGGTGGAGTGGGAGCCCCTGGAGCGCGCGCTGCGGTATGCGACGCGCTTTCTGGACAACGTGCTGGACTACAACGCCGATCGGCATCCCCTGCCCGAGCAGCGGCAGGCCAGTCTGTACTCGCGCCGAATCGGCGTGGGTTTCACCGGGTTGGGAGATCTGCTCATCATGCTCGGGCTGCGCTACGACAGCGAGCAGGCCATCGCCTTCGTCGACGGACTCTTCGACCGGATCAAGAACATCGTCTACGACGAGAGCGTCAACCTGGCCATCGAGAAGGGGACCTTCCCCGGCTACGACCGCCGGGCCCACCTGGCCTCCCCGTTCATCCAGACCCTAGCCCCCCGGGTCAGGGAGCGGATCGAGCAGCACGGGTTGCGCAACGTGGCGCTGCTGACGGTGCCGCCGGTGGGCAGCGGCGCGGCGCTGGCCGGGGTGACCAGCGGCATCGAGCCGATCTTCGACCTCTCGTACATCCGGCGGTCGGAGTCGCTGTCGCAGGAGGTCTTCACCGTCTACCATCCGCTCGTCCGCGAGTACATGGCGCGCTTCGGGGTGGAACGCGAGGAGGATCTGCCGGCCTATTTCGTGACAGCCCACCAGATCCGCCCCGAGATGCGGGTGAAGATGCAGGCGACCATCCAGCGCCATATCGATCACTCGATCTCGTCCACCGTGAACCTGGCGCACGATGTGGCGCCCGAGGAGGTGGAGCGGATCTACTTCCTGGCCTGGAAACTCGGCGCCAAGGGCATCACCGTCTACCGCGAGGGCAGCCGGGAAGGCATCCTCATCACCGAGGCGCAAGCCAAGGGCCAGGCCGGGCCGCCGCCGTCGGCCGCCGCGGCGCCGGCCGCGCCCCAGCGGACGACGCCCCGCCCCCGGCCCAAGGTCACCACCGGTCGGACCGAGCGGATCGAGACCCCGCGCGGCCGCGTCTACGTGGTCATCAACGAGGACGAGATGGGCCTCTGCGAGGTCTTCGTCCACTCGCTGGACGTGGAGGCCGAGGCCATCGGCCGCATGGCGTCGCTGGCCCTG
>JAVKID010000034.1:0-29711 GCA_031459655.1 Candidatus Fervidifonticultor octavus
ACTGCACCCCGAACCGGTCCGTGAAGCTGCCGTAGTAGTCGCCCCACACCTGGTCGGCGATCGGCATCTCGATCTTCCCACCCGCCGAAAGCGCGTTGAAGATCCGGTCCGCCTCCTCCTTCGTCTCCGGATGGACGGAGAGATAGACGTTGTTGCCCTGCACGAGCGTCTGTCCGAGCGACTCAAGGGTGTCGGAGGCCATCAGGACACCATCTCGGCCGATGGGCAGGCTCACGTGCATGATCTTGTCTCCTTCCCGCTGGCCGATCCGCACGCCCTCCATCGGCATGTCCTTGAAGCGGACGAGCGACGTGAACTCCCCGCCGAAGACCGATCGGTAGAAGTTGAACGCCTCCTCGGCGTTCCCCGCGAAATTCAGGTACGTGTTGAGTTTGGGCATCGGCTATCAACTCCTCGCCGCTGGGTGGTGGGGCGGCGCAGCGATTCTAGCAGGAGCGGCGCGAACGCGCCAGACATGACAGCTCGCCCGAGGTCGCCGAGGCCTTCGCGCACGCAGACCCATACGTGACGAACGGGCTGGTCACGCGCTGGCGGTGCGGAAGTGAACCACCGTGATCGGCGAATCCCTCGTCTCCACCAACCGTCAAGCTGCGAGTTTCGGCCGTGACCGGGTGACAGCCGAGACGTCCCTCATCGGAGATCAAACAGGTAGTACCCGCCGTCAGCGTATTCGAGCCGCGGGCCGTCCTCGCCGAACGCCTCCCGGGCCAGCCAGCCGCCGGGCCGGCGCCACTGGACGATGAGCGGATACTGCGGGTACACGACCAGGTGGGTGAACCCGGCACGGGTTAGGACGGTGCGGACCTCCTGCCCGCTCTCGGCCGCCAGGACCGCATCCCGCAGGTCGCGTCCGAAGAGGCGGCCGTACCACGACAGCGGCACGAAGAAGCGATCGTAGTAGTACGCTTTGTCCTCGCCGGCACCGTAGATGCGCGCCGAGGCGGGGAGCGCGCGCCGGGCGTAGTCGGCCACGTTGAATCCCGCCACGCGTTGCTCCAGATATGCGGTCCTCGACAGCCGCCGCGCCGCCACCTGCCAGGGGAAGTATGACGGCGCCGGCGCGATCCAGGCTCCGGCGCCCAGCGCCAGCCCCAGGGTCAGGACGAGGGTCGAGGGCACCGCGGCCGGGCCGCGCCGCGGCTCTGCGAACAGCCCCGCCGCGCCGACGAGCGCGGCCAGCGGGAGGGCGGGAAGCAAGAACCTCAGATACTGCGCGGTCACAAACCAGATGAGGCCCGACGCGCCGAGCACGCCGGTCAGCCAGCGCGGGACCTGACGGCGGGCCACGGCCAGCAGCGCGGCCGGCAGGAGGATGAGGTAGACGATGCCAAGCGTCCCGTCCTCCACGAAGCGGCCCGGGGAGCGCGTGACCCGCCACGGGATCAGGAGCAAGTCCAGAAGCGACCTCCCCGTCCCCTGCACCGGCAATGCCGGCAGGCCGCCTCCCTGCCGCGCCAGCGGGCTCCTGAAGACCTCGTTGAACAGGGGAAATACCGGGTTCCCCGTCAGCAGCCAGGCTCTGAGATACCAGTATGCTCCGGTGGCGGCCAGCCCGACGGCCAGCGCCAGCAGGTCCGGCCGCAGCGAGCGGTCCGCGCGCGCGCGCCGTGCCATCAGGAGGAACACCGCGACGCCGGGGGCTACGACCGCAGAGGCGGTGACCTTCACCCCGAGGGCTGCGCCGGCCAGCAGGCCGACCAGCAGGGCGCGTCCGGGTCCCGGCCGGCGGGCGTAGCGCTCCAGGGCGGCCGCCAGCCCGACGGCAAAGAGCACGACCCAGAGATCGGTGTAGGCCGTCCCGCCGACCCACCACACCAGCGGGGTGCCGGCCGCAACCGCCGCGCCCGCCAGGCCGACGCGAGCGTTCCAGAGTCTCGCGCCCAGGTCGTAGGTCAGGAAGCAGGCCGTCGCTCCGGCGAGGAAATGGAGGAGCTTGGGCACGGCCTCCCCCGGGACGAGGGCCATGCCCATGGCGAAGAGCAGGTCGCCGTTCAGCTGGAAGTAACTCGCGGCGTTCTGGCGCATCTCCACGATCGCGCCGTGTCTGGCGAACTCGCGGGCGATCGGCAGGTGTGCGGCGAGTGCGTCGTAGCGCACCTCGGGGGCTGCGGCGCCCACCAGTCCGATCAACAGGAGCAGCACGAATCCCCACCACCAGGCCAGGCCAGGACGCTCTCCAGCAGGCGAGAACGCAGCACCCTGTCCACGCCGCAGGGAAAGGACGGCGCCGCCCACTCCGGCGAGGATCAATGCGACCACGACGGGCGCCCTCAAGACGCCCAGCGTGCCCGAGGCGAGGCCGAGGACGATGAGGACCGCCCACCCTACGGTGGCCAGGAGCGGCACGGTCCGCCAGGAGCCGGTCTCATCGGCGAGGTCCAGCCACGGTGCGAGCATCCGACCGTAGCCGTGGGCCGCGGCCAGCATGCAGCAGGCGACGGCGAATGCCCAGGGGACCTGCGCACCAGCGGCGATGGACGCCGCGGCGAGGCCCGCGACCGTCACCAGCAGCCAGACGGCCTGCGCAGGCCGGCGGATCTCAAGCCACCGGACAGCCGCAGCAGGAACGGCCACCGCCGCGGCGACGGCCAGCCCGAGCAGCGCGAGGAACGCGTAGTCCCTTCCCGGGCGCAAGAGAGGGAGCGCGGCCACGTAGAGGGCAGGGGGCAGGAAGACCCACGGAGCCAGGTTCGTGGTGAGGCGGGAAAGCCGGCTCACCGTCATCTCAGGCAGGAACTCGTTGATGCCATCGCGTAGACGGGATACCGAGCCGGAGTGATGTCACCACGAGGTTCCCATTCCACATACACGGCGTTCTGGGAGCACACGGGCAATCGGTTTCCTTCTCTCAAGGGGGCGCCCTCCACCGACTACTACTTCGACTGCGAGCGCACGCTCTTCCAGAACTACTTCCCCGCCCTCCGGGACCTCCTGCTCCTGAAGACCGACCTGTGGGACGAAGCCAAGAACACAGAAATCCTGCGCTGGGCCGCAGAGCAGGGGGCCAGGCCCGTGGGGATCGACATTGCAGACAGCGTCGTCCGGCAGGCCAGGGCGATCCTGCGCCGCCACGACCCGCAGTGCCTGGTGGCCGATGTGCGGGCCCTCCCATTCCGCGCCGACGCCTTCGACCTGGTCTACTCCATGGGCACGATCGAGCACTTCCCCGAGTACCGGACCGCCATCGACGAGATCTACCGCGTGCTGAAGCCCGGGGGCCGGGCGATCATCGGCGTGCCCAACAAACTCGACCCCTTCCTCCGTCCCCTGCTCGTCTTTCTCCTGCAGGCGTTCGGCCGCTACCCCTACGGAAGGGAGCGTGCCTTCACGCCTGCCGCGCTGCGGCGCCTCCTGACTGACGCCGGTTTTCGGGTGACGGCCCTCTCCGGGATCCTCTTCATGCCGGGCTGGCTGCGGATCGCCGACCTGTGGTGCCACCTGCGGGTCCCTCGCCTGGCCAGGCTCACCGGCTGGCTGGTCCGTCCCTTTGCCTGGGCGTACCGGCGCTTCCCTGCGCTCCGCCGCCACGGGTACCTGCTCGCCTGCGTGGTGGTGAAACCCGATGGCGCAGCGTCGGGCCTCCCTCCCGGGAAGACGCGCTGATGGCCCTCCCCTGGGCGAAAGAAGCCGCCATGCTGGCCAGGCTGGCCCGCGACCTCGGGGGATTCCTCCGTACGCCGGTGACCGTCGAGACAGCCCGCGAGGCCACGCGGGCACGGCTGGCCTCGCGCGAGGAACGCTTCCTCCGGACCGCCAGGGAGATGATCTACGGGTATCCGCGCAGCCCCTACCGACGCCTGCTGCGCGCGGCCGGATGTGAGCTCGGCGACCTGGAGCGCCTGGTCGCCCGCCTGGGCCTGGAGGCGGCGCTCGCGCGCCTGGCCGCCGACGGCGTCTACGTCACCTGCGAGGAGTTCAAGGGCCGCCGCGAAGCCGTCCGCGGGAGCCAGCGCTTCCATTTTACAGACGCCGACTTCGACAACCCCCGTGTGGCGACGCACTATGAAGCCCCAAGTGGTGGGACACGCGGGCCGGCCGTCGCGGTGAAGATGAGCCTGACGTTCATCGAGGACCTGGCGACCAACACCGCGCTCGCGCTCCACGCGCACGGCTTGACCGGACACGACCACGTGATCTGGCTGGTGGCGGGCGTGACCCCGATGCTCATCTACGCGAAGCTGGGCCGGCCGCCGCTGGCCTGGCACTACCAGGTCGCGCCACTGCCGGTCTCGAGGCGAGCGGGCTCCCGCTACCTGGCCCTGCTGGGCCGGCTGGCGTCGATCCGGCTGCCGGCGCCCTCCTTCCTCGATCTCCGGAACCCCGAGGCGATGGCGGCCCGGCTCGCCGGGCTGCGCCGCAGCGGGTCGCAGGTCTGCGTGACGACCTACGCCAGTTCCGCAGTCCGCATCGCCGCAGCCGCCCGAGAGCTGGGGCTCGACCTGTCGGGGGTCTGGTTCATCACCCTGGGCGAACCCTTCACCGAGGGCAAGCGGCGCATCATTGACGCGTCGGGGGCGCGCGCGCTGGTCCGGTACGCCTTCACCGAAGCCGGCATCATCGGCTACGCCTGCGCCACGCCCCAGGCGCCGGACGATCTCCACTTCTTCAGCGACCGCTACGGGTTGGTCCAGCGGCCGCGCCCGGTGGATGCCGCCGGCCTGCAGGTAAACGCCTTCCTGTTCACCTCGCTGCGGCCGTCCGCCCCCAAGATCCTGCTCAACGTCGAGAGCGGCGACTACGGCGTCGTCGAGCAGCGACCGTGCGGGTGCGACCTGGGCAAGGCGGGTCTGACCACACACCTCTGGCACATCCGCAGCTTTGAGAAACTCAGCGGCGAGGGGATGACGTTTGTCCACAGCGACCTGCTCAGGGTGCTGGAGGAGGTCCTGCCAGCCCGCTTCGGCGGGACGGGCGCCGACTACCAGATCCTGGAGGAAGAGTCAGACGGCATCCTGCGGCTCGCGCTCATCGTCAGCCCCCGCGTCGGCGCCCTCGACGAGGACCGCCTGCGGCGGACATTCCTGGAGGAACTGGGCCGCGAGGGAGCCATGGCCCGGGCCGGCGCGCGCTTCTGGCAGCGCGCCGACACCATTGCGGTGAGGCGAGGGTGGCCGAAGACCACGCCGGCTGGGAAGGTCCTGCCGTTCGAGATGGCGCGGTGAGCCCTCCCCTGCTCTCGGTCGTGATCCCCGTGTACAACGAGCGGGGCACGATCGAGGAGGTGCTGCGCCGCGTCCGGGCCGTGGGGGTCCACAGCGAGATCATCGTCGTGGACGACGGCTCCACCGACGGCACGCGGGAGGTCCTCCGGCGCCTCTGTGAGCACGCCAGCCCCGATCACACCCGGATCCTCTTCCAGGCGACCAACCGGGGGAAGGGCGCCTCGGTGCGCCGGGCCTTCCGGGAGGCGCGCGGCCGAATCGTCCTGATCCAGGACGCGGATCTGGAGTACGACCCCGCCGACTACCCGCGGCTGCTCCAGCCCATCCTGAGCGGAGACGCCGATGTCGTCTTTGGCTCCCGGCTCCGCCGGCTGGGCCACAGCGGGAGCATCGGCCAGGTGCTGGGCAACCGCATCCTGACTTACCTGTCCAACCTGCTGACCGGACTGGGACTCGCCGATGTCTACGTCGGCTACAAGGTCTTCCGGCGGGAGGTGCTGGAGCAGATCCGGCTCCGGGAGGACCGGTTCGGATTCGAGGCCGAAGTCACGGCCAAGGTGGCCCGCGGCGGCTGGCGGGTGCGCCAGGTGCCCGTCTCCTACCGCCCGCGCACCCGTGCCGAGGGGAAGAAGATCAGACTGCGGGATGCCCTCTGGGGCCTCTGGTGCATCATCAGGTACCGGCTGGCGGATTGACCGCGGTGGTCAGCGACGCGACCCGTGCCCCCGTGGCCCGGATCAGGTCCCGGGGATCGATCCAGATCTGCAGCCCGCACACCCCGGCGCTGACGCTGATGCGCGCATGGTCCAGCGCCGAGGCGTCGACGAAGACCGGATACCGGCGTCGAGTGCCCAGAGGGGAGACCGCCCCCCTGATGTACCCGACGAGCCGCACGAGCGCCGGCGCGTCAGCCATCTCCACGCGTTTCACTCCGGCACACCTGGCCAGCGCGCGCAGGTCCAGATCCCGGTTCCCCGGGACGCAGGCCAGGAAGACCTCGCCCCGATCCGACCGGACGACGAGCGTTTTGAAGATCTGCTCCGGCGGCAGGCCCAGCCGCTCTGCGGCCTCGGCGGCCGTGTGGGCTTCGGCCTCGAACTCCAGCAGGCGGTAGGCCAGGCCGAGGGCGTCCAGGGCCCGGGTGGCTCGGGTCCGCATCCTGGACTACCGTTCGCCGCCCGGTCCCGGGCAGCCCTCTGGGCCGGGTAGCACGAAAAAGACGGCGGCCCCGGGTAGGCTCGGTGCGGCTCGCGGCACTCCGCGCGGGTGACTGGGCGGTCCGCCTGGTGTCGTGCTGAGGAGGCTGTGGTCCGCTTCTTGTTCGCGGCCGGCTCCCGTCCTCGCCAGGGGGTGCCGCAGTCTCTCCCTGCCGCGAGCGCCCGCTGTACCCGGGGCCCTTCGGTCAGTTTCACCATAACGAAAGGGCTCCGGGCTGGCTATCCGGTGGCGACCTGATTGCGAAGGGTGCCCGCCCAGCCGCGTCCGCGCGTTGAGGGCGGCGCGAATCATGACTATAATTATAGTCAACATGGCAAGGCGGCCGACGTTCGGGTTGACCTACGCTCCGGTCACGAAGCGACACCTGCGGGCGATCGAGCCGGGATCCTATGGACTCATACGCCGCGAGATTGAAACCCAACTGCAGGGCGGGCCAGACGCTGAGACGCGTCGCCGGAAACCCCTGAAGCGGCCAGGGATCTTTGGGGCGGCGTGGGAGATGCGGTTCGGTTCCGGGGACCGGTTTCGCGTCTTCTACAGGGTCAACCGGGATGAGCGGCACGTCGAGATCCTGGCGATTGGCGAGAAGAAAGGAAGCAGCCTGTTCGTGGGCGGAGAGGAAATCGAGACATGAGAATTGCTTCGGTCGCCGATGTCAAGGCCAAGTTGAGTGGCTACATCGAGGCAAGCAAGACGGGGCCCATCATCGTCACCAAGAACGGGAAACCCGTGGCCGTGTTGCTGTCGGTGCACGACGAGGACGAGATAGAGCGACTGCTGTTGGCCTACTCCCCCAGGTTGCAGCGCGTCCTGGCGATGGCGGAAAGACAGATTCGAGCCGGGAAGGGGATCACGCACGAAGCGTTCTGGCATGAGTTTCCCGTGGAGGCATGAGGATCTGCAAACACGCTATACTGACCGCGTGACCGATTCCACCGCGGCGCGTCAGGGTCGACCTACTGCGGTTTCCCTCCACCCCGGCCTCAGTCCGGTCCTCGCCGAGATCGGCGAGGTGCCGCCCGGTCCGTTCGTCCCGGCCTCGTTCCAGCGGGACGCGCTGGCGGCGCTTGTCGCCCATGATGTGCTGGTCATGGCGCCGACTGGCAGCGGGAAGACGTGGATCGCGCAGGAGGCGATCCGCGCTCGGGCCGCCGGGGCCGGCCAGACCTGGTACACGACCCCGCTGAAGGCGCTGTCCAACCAGAAGTTCCGGCAGTTCCAGGGCCTCTTCGGCGAGGAGGCCGTCGGGTTGCTGACCGGCGAGCGCCGGATCAACCCCCGCGCGCCGGTCATCGTCGGCACGACCGAGATCCTGCGCAACGTCCTCTATGGGGGCGCTGACGGGATTGGGTTCATTGTGCTCGATGAGGCGCACTACCTGGGGGATGTGGAGCGCGGCACCGCGTGGGAAGAAGTCCTGCTGCTGGCCTCACCCAGCACGCGGTTGCTGCTGCTCTCGGCCTCGCTGCCCAACGCCGATGAACTGGCCGGCTGGCTGGAAGAGGTGCGCGGCCGGCGTCCCGTGGTCGTGCGCGAGGACCGGCGTCCCGTGCCGCTGCGCATCCTGCTGGCGGACGCGGCGGGCCGTCTCCTGCCGCCGGTCATGGCCGGGAGGCTGCGGCGCGAAGAGCGGCGCCGGACCTGGCTCCCTGAACTGCTCCGCCAGCTCGAAGCGGGCCACCTGCTGCCGGCGATCCTCTTCTTCCCCTCCCGGCGCGAGTGCGACGTCGCCGTGCGCGAGCTCGCGCCGCTGCGCCAGAGCGGCGCGGAGGAGCGCGCGCGGGCCCTGGGCCGGTGGGAAGCCGAGTACCCGACGCTGTTGGGCCATCCCTTCCGCCACACGCTGATCCAGTCGGGGATCGCGCCGCACCACGCTGGCCACCTGATGGCGTGGCGCCTGGCGGTGGAGGACCTGCTGGCGCGCGGCCTGATCCGGGCCGTCGCGGCGACGACGACGCTGGCCAGCGGCCTGGATGTGCCGGCGCGCACCGTGGTCCTGAGCACGCTGGTCAGGAACAGCCCCGAAGGGCCCGTGGCGCTGTCGGCCACCGAGTTCCAGCAGATGTCCGGCCGGGCCGGCCGCCGGGGACGCGACCGGGTCGGCGTGGTCGTCGTCCCCGCCTCCGAGCGCGGCGAGGCGCACTTGGGGTTGAGCCTGGCCGAGGCCGACCCCGAGCCGGTGACCTCGGCGTTTGCGCCGTCCTACACGCAGGTGCTCAACATGCTGGTGCGGCGCAGCCTCGAGGAGGCGGTCGTGGAACTCCAGCGGTCCTTCGCCGCCTACCAGGGCCTGCTGGGCCGCCGGCCGCGCCTGTCGCGCCACCTGCCTGAGGGCGCCGTTGCCGAGGCCGCTCACCGGGCCCGCGACGGCCTAACTGCGGCGTTCCTGATGCGCGCCGCGATCCTCCAGGTCCTCGGGTATCTGGACGCCAGCGCCCGCCTGACCGACGACGGCCGCTGGGCGATGCGCCTCCGCCATCCCCGGCTGCTCGTCCTGGCCGAACTCGTGCGCCGGCGGCAGGTGCCCGCGACCGTCCCCCGCCTGGCGGCAACCGCCGCGGCGCTCGGCACCGAGCGACCGCCCCGTGGAGGCGGGACGAAGGCGCGCCTGGCCGCGCTCTCGCACGTCGTACAGGAGATCGCGCGTCTGGAACGGACGTTCGGGTTGGAGCCTGATCCGGTCGCCGAGGAGTTCAAGGTGGAGTGGAACCGGCACCGCCACCGCGTGATGCCGGCACCGGCCGAGCGCCGGGCCGAGGCGGTGGAGGCCTGGGCCCGGGGGGCGGAGTGGCTCCGCCTCGTGACCGCGGTCGAGTCGGAGGAAGGCGACCTGCAGCGGACGGTGCTTCAGGCGGCGGAGATCCTGATGCAACTGGAGGGGCTGCCCTTCCCATCGCTGCGGGCGCTGGCGCGCGAGGCGCGGGAGGCGCTGCTGCGGCCGCCGGTCGTGTAGGGTCAGGCAGCCCAGATACCGTCGGGAGCCGGCGTCGGCCGTTACAGGGCGCGGAGAGCTCCCAGCCGGCCCGTGGCCCGCTCCAACGCCGACCGCAACGCCTGCGTTTCACCCTCTGCCACCGGCTGCAGCGGCGCTCGCACGTGGGGGGCGATCACCCCGCGCAGCGCCAGCGCCGCCTTGATGTGGGGGACCGAGGCGCCGTTGTGCAGCATGCGGCAGACCGCGGCGACCTGCTGGTAGGCTTCCCTCACTTCAGGCCAGGACCCGCGCGCCGCCGCGCGCCACAGCGCCACATACGGTTCCGGCACCGCGGCCGCCGGCCCGGAGATGGTGCCCGCCCACCCCATGGCGACCATGGCGGGAATGAGCAGATCGGCGCCGACCAGGATGCGGAAGGCCGGGCCCGCCGCCTCCGAAATCAGCAACACACCGTAGGGGTCCCCGGTGCTGTCCTTCATGCCGACCAGGTTCGGCCGCCCGAGCAGCGCGCGGACCACCGACGGGGTGATGGCATTGCCCGTGTGCTGCGGGATGTTGTAGAGCAGCACCGGATGATCGGGGACCGCGTCGGCCACCGCCGCGAAGTGGGCGATCACCGCTGCCTCGGAGTGCCGGAAGTAGAACGGCGCCATGACCGCCAGCGCATCCACGCCCGCTCCGACGGCGCTTCGAGCCGCCGCGATCGTCCCCGCCGTCGTCATCCCGCCCACCTGCGCGACGACCGGGACCCGGCCGGCTGAGGCGGTCACCGCAGCGCGCAGCACGGTGACCCGCTCCTCCAGGTCCAGCAGCGGCCCCTCCCCCGTGGTCCCGCACGCGAAGATCCCGTCCACGCCCCGGTCCACCAGCCACCCGACCAGATCGCCCACGCCGCGCGCATCCACCTGGCCGTCTGCGCGCATCGGGGTCGGGAGGGCGATGATCACCCCCCGCAAACGCTCGACGACCTCACGCTGGAATCCCACCGAGATTGAGCACCCTCCTGGCCGCCTGCACGGCGGCGTTCGCGTTCTCACCGTACCCGTCGGCCCCGATCTGAGCGGCATACCGCGCCGTCACCGGCGCGCCGCCGACCAAGACCTTCACGCGCGTTCTCAATTCCGCCTTGCCCAGCGCCAGGATCACTGCCTCCATCTCGGCCATCGTGGTGGTGAGTAGCGCCGACAGTCCCAGGATCTGCGCCTCGTGCTCGCGCACGGCCTGAATGAACCGTTGGACCGGCACGTCCACGCCGAGGTCCACGACCCGGAACCCGGCGCCCTCCAGCATCATCGCTACCAGGTTCTTGCCGATATCGTGCAGGTCACCCTTCACGGTCCCGATGACCACGGTGGCCAGCGGCCTGATGTCCCGCTGGACCAGCAGCGGCCGGAGCAGCGTCAGACCGGCCTGCATCGCCCTCGCCGATATCAGCATCTCCGGCACAAAGTACTCCTGCCGCTCGAACCGGCAGCCGACCTCGGCCATCGCCGGCACCATCCAGCGGGTGACGATCTCTTCGGGCGGCACAGACTGGTCGATGGCCGCCTGCACCAGCTCCCTCGTGCGGCTGAGGTTCCCGTCGATGATGGCGGCCGAAAGTTCGGAAAGATCTCCGGGACGCACGCGCCTTCCTTCACCAGGGGTGCGTTTCCTGGAGGTTTCGACGGACGCCCCTCCTCCTCTTGCCTCACGCGGCAGGACCGATCTCCCCGATACTCCTCCCCGATCATCAACGCTAGACTAGTCGTGGTGGCGCCATCCGCGAGCCTACAGGAGCACCTGGACACCCGCCGACGCTTCTGGCGGGGTGAAGATCTCACCCCCCCACCTGAAGGCCGTGCTCGGGGAACCAGCGGCAGCGATGATTCACGGTTACGGCACCCTGCAGGGCGTGTGCGTTCCCGAGGCCCGCGCGCGGATCAGCGAGGACACGCACCTGCCGGGTCGCCGGCCTGGTCCACGACACCGGCGCCCGCTGCATCCTGCGGCCGATGGTCTTCCCTGAGAGCCGCGAGGAGTGCGCCGCCGTGCGCCCCCCTCTGGCACGAGTTGACGTCGTGACCGCCGGCGCCCTGCCCAGGGGGATCGTCCCCGTCCTGCAGACGCCCTTCGAGCAGGAGGGGAGCATCGACCTGGAGAGCCTGGAGCGGCTCATTGAAGACGCCGTCCGCGCCGGGGCGCGCGGCGTCCTGGCCCCCGCCGTGGCCAGCGAGGTGGACTACCTCGCGCGCGCGGAGCGCCGCAGGCTCATCTCCACCATCGCCCGGTCGCTGGGGAGGCGCCTGCCCTTCATCGTCGGCGCGTCTTCGGACCACGTCGAGGAGTGCGTGGAGTTCGCGCGGCTCGCCGAGCAGGTCGGCGCTGCGGCGTACCTGGTCGCCGTGCCGGACGCCCTCTACCGCACCCCCGCGGACATCCCGGGCTTCTTCCAGGCCATGGCATCGCAGACCGGGCTTCCGCTGATCATCCAGGACCTGGAGTGGAACGGCCCCGGCCTGACCCTCGAAGTGCTCCACACCCTCAAGGCGACGATACCCACCCTGGCGGGGATCAAGATCGAGACGGTCCCGGCCGGACCGAAGTACACCGCCGTGCGGGAGGCCTTTGGGGAGGCCTTCTACGTCTGCGGCGGCTGGGCGGTCCCTCAGATGATCGAGGCGCTGGACCGCGGCGTGGACGCCATGATCCCCGAGGCCTCCATGGTCAGAGTCTACGCCGCGATCTACCGCCTCTATGCCGCCGGGGATCGCTGGCAGGCGCAAGAGATCTTCCGGGAACTGCTGCCGGTCCTGGCGTTCGCCAACCAGGAGATCCGCCTCTCCATCGCCTTCTTCAAGGCCCTGCTCGTCCGGAAAGGGATCTTTCGACACGAGACGATGCGCTGGCCGGGCTTCCGCTGGGATGCCTACAACCGTCGGATCGCCGACGAATTGATCGAGCACTACCTGGCGCTGGAGGACCGCGTGGGCCGGCTCTCCCTACCGACCTAGGCCGGGCAGGAACATCACCAGCGGGGGCACCAGCGTGATGAGGAAGAGACACCCGACCAGGACCACGATATAGGGGACGAGTTCCTGCAGGATCACCGCCATCGGCAACTTCGTCAGCCCGCTCATCAGGAACAGCAGCATCCCGAAGGGCGGGGTGAGCAGCCCGATCATCACGTTGAGCACGAAGACCACCCCGAAGTGGACCAGGTCGATGCCCAGCGCCTGGACGATCGGGATCACGATGGGCAGGAAGATGAGCATGATGGCCAGCGTCTCCATGAACATACCCAGGATCAGGAAGAGCACGTTCAGGATCAGCAGCATCACCACCGGGTTCCGGGTGATCTCCAGGAAGAACGCCGCGATGGCCTGGGGGATCTGCTCGCGGGCCAGGATCCAGCCGAACACCGAGGCCGTGGTCACGATGAACATGATCATGGCCGTGTTCTCGACCACGCGCAGGGCCAGGCGGGGGATCTCGTGGGGCGGGATCTCGCGGTAGACGACCATCCCCAGCACCAGGGCGTACAGCACCGCCACGGCCGCCGCCTCGGTGGGCGTAAAGAACCCGGTATAGATCCCCCCCAGCAGGATGGCGGGGGCGAGCAGCGGCGGGATCGCCTTCCAGAACACGGTGAGAAACTCCCGGAACGTGACCCGCGCCTCGCGGGGGAAGCCCCGCCGGACGGCCTGGAGGTAGACCAGGCCCATCATGGCCAGCCCCATGATCGCCCCCGGAATCACGCCGCCCAGGAAGAGGGCCCCCACCGAGACCTGGGCCATGGACCCGTAGATGACCATGGGGATGGACGGCGGGATGATCGGCCCGATGGTGGAGGTCGCAGCCGACAGCGCCGCGGCGAACGGGCGCGGGTAGCCGGCGCCTTCCATCGCCTCGACCTCCATCATGCCCACGCCTGCGGCGTCGGCGATGGCCGAACCCGACATGCCGGCGAAGATCATGCTGTTCACGACGTTCACGTGCGCCAGGCCGCCCGGCACGTGGCCGACCACGGCATGGGCGAACTGGAAGATGCGCCGCGTCGTGCCGGTGGTGTTCATCACCTCGGCAGCCAGGATGAAGAACGGCACCGCCAGCAGCAGGAAGGAGTCGATCCCGAAGATCATCCGCTGGGCGACGATGGTGATGTCGATGGTCCCCACCAGCAGCATGTAGACCGCGCAGCCCAGCCCCAGGGCGAAGGCCACGGGGAGTCCCGACGCGAACCCGACCGCGACGACGCCCAGCAGGATCCACTTCTCCACTAACGAGCCCTCAGCGAGCGGATCAGGGCTGCGGCCTGCCCGAGGTGGTGGATCAGCAGGAGCACGCAGGCCACCGGGACCGCAGCGACCAGGTACCCCGAGGGCACCTCCATGGCGGGCGAGGGGATCTTCCGATAGAAGGCGAAGAACGCCAGCCCGCTCCACAGCCCGTACAGCAGGAAGAAGAGGATGGCCACCTCGTGGACCAGCAGCAGGACCGTCCGGGCCCGCGCGGGCAGCCTACGGGGGACGAAATCCATGCGGATCTGCGCGCGCCGCCGGCTGACCAGCGCCGCACCCAGGAAGACCATCCAGATGTACAGGTACCGGGCCAGCTCATCGGCCCAGGTGGGCGGCCGTGTCAGGACGTCGCGCATGAAGATCTGGTAGATGACGACGACGAACATGAGCAGGACGAGCAGGGAGGGCACCGTCTCCTCCACGAGGCGGACGGTGCCCTCCCACAGCCGGACCCGGGCGGCCCGCGCGGCGTGCCGCGTCACCGACGTCTAGCGTGCCGAGGCGATGGCCTCGTACACGCCCTGGCCCCAGACCTTCCCGAACTTGTCCGGCAGGCAGCGTCGGGCCTGGGCGCGGAAGGCCTCCATGTCGGGGGTGATCACCTCCATGCCTGCGGCTTTGAACTTGCCCAGCAGTTCGGCTTCATCTTTCAGCACCAGCGCGTTGGAGACCTTGCCCCCCTCCTCGAAGGCCTGCACCACGATGCGCTGGCCCTCGGCCCCCAACGCCTCCCACGTCTTCTCGTGGATGATGGGGATGATCGGCCCGACCTGGTGGCCGGTCAGCACCAGGTACTTGGCGACCTCATAGAACTTGAAGGCGTTGATGTTGGTGAACGGGTTCTCCTGGCCGTCCACGACGCCGGTCTTCAGGGCCAGGTAGACCTCGCCGATGCCCATCGGGACCGGGTTGCCGCCCATGCATCGGAGGTTCTCGATGTAGATCGGGTTGTTGGGCACCCGAATCTTCAGCCGCGCCAGCTCCGCCGGCGTCCTGAAGGGCTTGTTGGTGGTGAAGTGCCGGGTCCCCAGGTACCAGACGTCCACCACCCGGATGGTGATGGCGCTGGGCAACTGCTTGAACAATTCTTGCCCGATGCGTCCCTTCATGACCCGGAACATGTGGTCGACATCCACGAACAGGTAGGCGGCTTCCAGCACGCCGACCGTGGCCAGATACGGCGCCATCCAGGACGGGTTGGAGAACCACATGTCCTGGGTGCCGCGCATGGTGTTGATCATCTGCTCGGCCTGACTGCCGAGCTGATCGCCGGGAAACACCTGCAGCTGGATGCGGCCCCCGGACCGCTGGGCGATGATGTCTGCGGCCTTCCTGGCGCCCACATCCACCGGATGGCCCACCGGGTTGTTGGTGCCGAAACGGATCACGATGCGTTGCTGGGCGGCCAGCGGCTGCATGGCGACCAGCAGCCCCAGCGCGGCCATGACCGCGACTGTCAGCACACGTCGTATCACCTGCTCCATGCTCCTCTCCTCCTTCACTCGGGTGCGCCAACTGGTGCCGCTCGTGACACCCTCCTGCGACCTGCCGTGGGCTCTAGACGGCTCCCACCTCCCTGTCCTGTCGTCCGTCTGCTCCCGATGACAGGGCGCGGCAGATCGCGAGCACCTGGTTCACCCGCGCATCCGGCGTTCCTGCCTGGATGTCCGCCAGCACCACGTCACAGGGCGAGAGGTCCCTGAAGATCCTCCTGAGGTCGTTGCCGATGTCGTCCAGGGACGCCTCCCGCAGCCTGACGGGCGAGTAGAGGACCGCGCGACGGGCATCGGGGAACAGTGCCCGCGCCTTCGTCAGATCCGAGGCGAGACCCATGTCGAGATAGCCGACGTTGGGCAGCGCCCTCAGCGTCTCCAGATAGGGCGTGGCGTCCCAGTTGCAGGTGTGCACCCCGAATCGTTCGAAGCTGGTTGCGATGCGCTCATCGTAGGCGAAGAGTGCGGTCCGGTAGGTCCTCGGCGACACCAAGTTCATGGTGCAGTTGCTGACGTCGAGCTGGTTGATCGAGAAACCGGATCGGCGCTGTCGCTCCTGCACCGCCTGCGCGAGCCGGATCATCGCCTCACAGATCACCGAGAACAGGTGGTCGGCCAGGTCCGGCCGGTCGACCAGGTCGAGGAAGATCTCCTGGCCCCGCAGGTGGAAGGCGTTGTTGAGGACACCCTGCCAGTTCAGGTAGCCGTGGATCGCCCCCCACTCCCGCTCGATGATGTCCATCTGACGGAAGAGATCGGCGACCATGAAACTGTTCACCGCGCGGTCGGCATCCAGGCGCTCCACCTCATCTGTCGAGAGCAGGGGGCCCGCTTCGGGCGTCGGCCACCGGTCGTGTCCATAGCGTATGGGTCGCCCGAATGCCGCCGGGATGAGGCAGATCCCGTAGCAGCCTGAGAGCGTGGACAGGTCGTCGTCGCGATCGAGGCTCCACTGGCCGGCGTCGGGGAACGCCTGGCAAAGAGCCCGCTTCATCGTCGACAGGGTCTCGTAGCGATAGTACGGATCTCGGTGCCAGCGCTCCGAGAAGTCCACCCCGCACCGGCGGTGGAACCAGGCGGGCTCGCAGCCGACGACGGCCCGAAGCGCCGGTTCGGTGCCGTCGGCGGGCTCGCGGCGGGCCGGGGCGCTGATCGGAATGTGGCTGCGCAGTTGCTGAACGGCGGGGCCGCCACCCGCCGTGCGGGCTCCCATGCGGGGTCCGCTCACTTTGCTCCCGCCCGCAGGCGGCGCAGGCGCTTCATCACGTCGTTGCCGCCCTCGCCGAAGTATTGCGCCAGCGCTAGGTAGTCCCGGTAGAGGACCTCGTAGGTCGGTTGCGCGGCCGGGCGCGGGCGGTAGCGGATGCGGTCGGTGCTGCCCATGCGCCGGACGGCGTCGACCATGGTGTCGTAGGCGCCTGCGCGCTCGCCCGCAGCCACGGCCGCGTAGATCGCCGCGCCCACCGCCGAGGCGTGCGGGACCCGCGCGGCCAGCACGTCGCGGCCGATGATGTCGGCGGTCAACTGCAGCAGCAGCGGGTTGCGCTCGGCCAGCCCGCCGCAGGCGTGCACCTCGTGCACCGGGACGCCGCCGGCCTCAAACGTCTCGATGACCCGGCGCGTGCCGAACGCCGTGGACTCCAGCAGCGCGCGGTAGACCTCGTGGGGTTCGGTGGTGACCGTCAGTCCCACCAGGAGGCCCGTCAGGTCGGCATCCACCAGCGGCGTCCGGCAGCCGTTCCACCAGTCGAGCGCCAGCACTCCCGCCTCGCCGGGGGCCAGGCGGGCGGCGTCGGATTCGAGGCGGTCGTAGACCGCAGCCTCGCCCCCCTCCCCGCCTGCGTAGCGCGCGGGCGCCACGGTGCGGACGAACCATTGGAAGATGTCGCCGACCGACGCCTGGCCGGCCTCGTACCCGAACAGTCCGGGCAGGATGCCGTCTTCGACCACGCCCGAGATGCCGCGCACGGTCCGGCGCGATGGGTCCACGAGGAGGTGGCAGGTCGAGGTCCCCATGATCGCCACGAGCCGGCCTGGCTCGCAGACGCCCACGGCGGGCACGGCGGCGTGCGCGTCGATGACCGCGACGGCGACCGGTGTCCCCTCGCGCAGGCCGGTCCTCTGCGCCCATGTCGCCGTCAGGCCGCCGGCGCGGGCCGCCACCGGCTGCGGGGGCGGGCCGAGCTTCTCCAGGAACGACGGCAGGTCGGGGTCCAGCGACGCCCAGAACGCCGCCGGCGGATAGCCGGCGTCCTTCTGCCAGTGCGCCTTGTACCCTGCCTGACAGGCGCTGCGCACCTCCTCGCCGACCAGTTGCCAGACGATCCAGTCGCCGCCCTCGATCCAGCGGGCGGCGGCGGCGGCGACCTGCGGCGCCTCGGCCAGTACCTGCCAGGCCTTGGCCCAGGACCACTCCGACGAGGTGCGCCCTCCGTACCACTGGAGGAACTCCGCTCCCGGCCGACCTGCGGTGGCGTTGATCCGATCCGCGTACGGCTGCGCCGCATGGTGCTTCCACAACTTGGGCCAGGCGTTGGGGTTCTTGGCGAACTCGGGTAGCAGGCACAGCGGCGCGCCCCGGGCCGTGGTGGGCATCACGGTGCACGACGTACAGTCCACGCCGATCCCGATGATGGCCTCGGCCGGTGCCCCCGCGGCCAGGGTGCGCAGCAGGGTCTCCATCGCCTCGATCCAGTCACCGGGGTGCTGCAGCGCCCAGTCGGGCGGCAAGCGTTCTTCGGTGTCGGGCAGCGCCCGATCGATGACACCGTGGGGATACGCGTAGGTGGCCGTGCCGGCGATGCGGCCGTCGGCGGTGTCCACCAGCACCGCGCGCACCGACTCGGTGCCGAAGTCTACCCCGATGGTGTAGCGCGCTGCCACCAGGCCCTCACGCGAAGACCCGGGGCTCGATCCCGGTCATCTTGCAGAACCACACCAGATCGTCCACGTAGTTGCCGTAGACCCCGTGGATGTGGTTGGAGTCGTACTCGCCCAGGAACGCTTCGGCCGACACCCTGAACCTGGCGAAGGCGTGCGGCCACTCGGGCGTGGTGGCCCTGGCCTTGGCGGCTGCCTGCTCCGGGGAGAACTGCAAAAACTCGCCCGGCACGATGGCCATCCAGTATCGACCGTTGCGCCGCGCCAGCCGCGCCAGCGTCACCTCGCCGGGCGCTGCGATGTGCATGACCGACGCGCCGCCCGCGGGGAAGTAGATGATCGCTGGGTAGAGGTGCACGTGGGGGAGGTTGACCGCCGGGTCAAAGGATCGACCGGCGAAATAGGTGGCGTGCTCGCCGGAGTTGACCAGGTCCCACACATCGTCGGCGGCGTCGTAGTGGCGCACGTCGGCGAAGAGCACCGGAGTCCCCGCCATGTGCTTGAAGATCTCCATGGTCAGCGCGCCGTCGCTGTCGGCCTCGGTGGCGCACACGATCGGGTCGTGCGGGCCCTCCCAGTCGTAAGGGTCGTTGAGGAAGGCCTCGGCCACGTCCATCGTGGCGAAGTGGGTGGTCATCTCCGGCTGGCCCTTGATCCCGCAGAAGTCCAGCCGCCACTCGTCGATGATCTCGCGCACCGCGTGGTAGGACTTGATCTGGCGGCGCAGGAGGTCGGGGGTGAGCTTGCGCCCGTCGTAGTGGATCGTGGCGCCGTGCCGCTGCAGCCAGGCGATGCCGGCGTCCGCGCGACTGTCGGGAAT
The DNA here is from genome assembly GCA_031459655.1 of Candidatus Fervidifonticultor octavus. GTDB lineage: Bacteria > Sysuimicrobiota > Sysuimicrobiia > Sysuimicrobiales > Humicultoraceae > Fervidifonticultor_A > Fervidifonticultor_A octavus_A. The sequence continues at coordinate 18,810 of JAVKID010000034.1, forward strand.
GGTCTCCGCGCGCCGGACGATCTCGAACTGGTCGATGTGCTCGATGTCGACCCCGAACTCCCGCCGCCACTGGTCCAGCGCCGGCACGGCGGTGTACATGCCCATGGATCGGCCGCCGATGATGCCGTACACCTCGCCCCGCAGCCGGTTCTTCGCCACCGCCGGGCGCAGGAAGCGCAGCACCCGCTCGAAGACCCCCTCGTCGTCGATGTCGCCCGAGACGCGGCCGTGGAAGGCGCCCACCTGGTCGAGACTGCCGGCGGCGGCCAGCATCGCCACCAGGCCCGGATACTGAGGGTTCACGTTGCTGAACAGGAGGATCGGGCCGGGGACGAACTGCGCGGCGATGGCCGAGTAGTGGGGCCACGCCCAGATGGCGTAGTTGAAGATCGTGGCCTCGACGCCCTGGGCGGCCAGGTACCGGCCCTCGCTGGCCGCCAGGTCGGTGGTCCACACGATCTCGCGGCCGGTCACCACCTCCCACCCGATGGCCCGCAGCCGCGCCGCCAGACGGTCCTGGAACTGCCGGGTCATCGGGAGCAGTTCGGCGTGCACGTGGGGCCGGCCGTCGGAGAACGTCAGGATGCCGACCTTGGGAGTCCGCATGGGGGACCTCCGCTCCTCCGCGGCGGGTGCCGGCGGGTAGGAGAACGTTATCAGAGTTCGGAAGGGAGCATTCGCGGCCGGCATGGGGATTCCTGCCTCGTCCGCCGGACCCGGGCGCCTGCGGCCGGGACGGCAGGAACCGCTCCCGCGCAGGCGGAAATCAAGAGAACGTTACCACATGCCTACCCTCCGTGACGTCGCCCGCCGTGCCGGGGTCTCGGTGGCGGCCGCCGCCCGCGCCCTCGGCGGCTACGGCTACACGAGCGCCGCCACGCGGGAAAAGGTGCTGCGCGCGGCCCACGCCCTCGACTACCACCCCAACGCCATCGCCCGCAGCATGATCAAGGGACGCACACAGACGCTGGGCGTGATCGTCTCCGACAACGCCAACCCGTTCTTCGCCTCCGTGGTGCGCGGCATCGAGGACGCGGTCCTGGGCAAGGGCTATGCCATCATGCTCTGCAACGCCGATGAGGATCCGGCCAAGGAAGCGATCTACCTCCAGACGGTCCGCCAGAAGCGCGTCGACGGCCTGGTCATCTCGCCGTCGGGCGGGCCGGCGGCGGCGCTGCGCGGCCTGATGGACAGCGGGACCCCCATCGTCCAGGTGGATCGTCGCCTGCCCCGGCTGGCGACGGATGCGGTGCTTACCGACAACAGGGCGGGCGTGCGCGCGGCCGTCGAGCACCTGATCCGCCTCGGCCACCGTCGCATCGGCATCCTCAGCGGCCCGCGGCGGCTCTACACCGGCCGCGAGCGCCTGGAGGGCTATCTGGCCGCCATGCGGGATGCCGGGCTCCCGGTCGCGGACGGGTGGGTCCAAGAGGGCAACTTCAAGGAAGCGAGCGGCTACGAACTCGTCGGTCGCTTCCTGGGACGTGGCCGCCGGCCGACGGCCATCTTCATCGCCAACAACCTGATGACCATCGGGGCGTTGCTGGGCCTCAAAGAGGCCGGCGTGCGGATCCCGGAGGAGATGGCGGTCGTGGGCTTCGACGACATGGACTGGGCGCCGATCCTCACCCCGCCGCTGACGGCCGTGGCCCAGCCCGGTTACCACCTGGGGGCGACGGCGGGCCGGCTCCTGCTGGAACGACTGGCCCAGTCCTACCGCGGCAAGCCCCGCACCGTCGTCTTCCAGCCCCGACTGGTCGTCCGGGAATCCTGCGGCGCGCCCCTGCGCCAGGCCCCCGGGGCCAGGCGCTGAGGCCCCCTCCCCAGCGGCAGCCCGGGTCCGGCCCCAGCCTCTGACGGACGCCTAAACCGGCCGGGGGTTGGGCACAATCCCTCTGCCTGGCACAGCAGGGATGGGGATGGACCGCGGGCTCGCCGGCGCCGGACTCGACCGGGAGTGGTGGGCGATGCGCGCAAGGCGAGCTGAATCCGGGCTGAGTCTGATCGAGGTCACCGTGGTGGGCGCCGTCGCCGCGGTGGTTCTCGTGGCCTCGATCGGCCAGTACCGGGAGTTCGTCAGCAACCAGCGGCTGAACGCCTGGGCGGAGACCATCGCCACAGACCTCCGGGCCGCCCAGCAGCTCAGCGTGGCCAGGCGTGAGACGGTCGTCGCGGTCTTCGCCCCGAACCTCTACACCATCCGCATCGGCGGCACCGACGTCAAGGTCGGCACCCTCCCTCCGGATCTCGTCAGCACCTCGGAGACCGTCACCTTCACGACCCTCGGGACGACCTCCAATGCGGGGACCATCACGCTGCGCAGCACGATGACCAACCGGACCAAGCAGATTTCCATCTCCTCATCCACGGGGCGTGTCAGGATCGATTGACGGGACGGTGCGGGATGATCTCCAGACGGGCACAGGCGTGCCGCCGATCAGGCGGCCAGCGGGGGTTCACCCTGATCGAGGTGATGATCGGCATGCTCCTGCTGGCATCCATCGTGGTCATGTTGGCCCAGGGCTACATGGCCGCGCTCAGCCGGGCCGGGGAGACCGGCGACCACACCATGGCGGCGGCGTGGGCGCAGGCCATGGTCGACTACCTCCGCAACCAGGGCTATGGGGTCAGCGGTTCCTGGAGCGAGACGCCGGCGGCCTGCGCCGCGCCCAAACCGTGCCTCCCGCCGGAGTTCAGCCGCGCCGACATCGTCGTCAGCAACACCGGGATCCCGTCCCTCAAGCAGATCGACATCACCCTCTACCGGATGGGATCGGGGTCGCCCTTCATGGCGCTCTCCACGTACGCCGCGGACCTGAGGTTTCCGTGATGCGGCCGCAGACGACGACAGGCCGGACTGAGCGCGGCGAGCAGGGGCTGACCCTCGTCGAAGTCATCGCCGCCATGGCCATCGGCTCATTGGTGCTCTCGACGATCTACCTGGCGCTGGGCACGGCGATCAAGGCCCGCCTCCTGGTGTGGAGCCAGGTGCACAACCAGCAGCACGGCCGCCTGGTCATCCAGTGGATGGCCGACCGCCTGCGCCAGGCCGGCTACGCCGTCAGCCCCTCCAGCCCGCTGCCGCGCTGCCAGGACGCGCTGGTCGCCGAGGATGCGGCGCTGCGCCCCACCGCCTCCCGGATCTACTTCAACACGGACCTGGACGGCGCGGGGGGCGGCGCGCCGACCCAGACCATCGGGTTCCGCGTGGGCACGGAGAACGCGGGCGGGGCCATGGTCACTGTGATCGAGGAGTCGGTGGCCGACTGCGTGATCGGCGCGCCGACACGGGTCTCCAGCGTGACCGACCCGACCTCCGTGGCCGTCGCCTCGCTGACGTTTGACTACTACGATGCCAGCGGGACCCCGGTCACCGACCTCGCGACGCCAGCCAGCATTCGGACGATCCGCATGGTGCGCATCACCCTGGTCGAGCAGGCCTCGGCCGGCTCGCTGGGTCCCAGGGGGCAGACATGGAGCGTACTCGTCTCGCTACGGAATCCGGACCCGCGCAACCCGTGAGCCGGGGGCGTCCGGCCCCCCGCGGCGAACGGGGGAACGTCCTGTTGATCATCCTGGTGTTCCTGGTGGCAGGCGGGGTTCTGGCCATGGGCCTGCTCAACACCCTGCTGGGCGAGATTCAGGGCGGCCTGTCCTACCGCCATGCGGTCCAGGCCCTGTCGGTCGCCGAGGCCGGCGTGCACTACGCGGCCGCCAGGGTCAATGAGGCGGGCGGCGCCGCGTATGCCGGCGAGACCGACCGCTGGGTCTCGCACCCCCTCCAGGGGAACGTCGGACTGTTCGATGTCACGGTGCGGTGCTCCGACGGCACGGTCCCGGGGAATCCCAGTCCCTGCGCAGGCGCTCCCCAACCCAACGTGCGCGTCGTCACCTCGACCGGGTACGTGCCGAGCAAGGCGATCCCGCTGGGGCGCCGCACCGTGGTCACCACGATCCGGCAACAGATCCTCACCTCCCTGCAGTACGCGGTCTGCGGGGAGGACGGGGTGACCCTCGACCAGGGCACCAGCACCTACGGCGACGTGGGCAGCAACTACACCATCAGCCTGCTGGGCCCGCCGCAGACGCCGGGATCGCTGGCGCGCATCTACGCCTTCGCCGGCCAGCGAGGCGACGCCACCGCCGGCGGCACGGTGACCTGCTCGGCGTCGTGCGGGCCGTCCTACTACCAGGTCCAGGGCACCGCGACGAGCTACGGGACCCCGGGCCGCCAGGTCTGCCCGGTGCTGCCGTCCTTCGCGTGCACCCCCGGCACAAGAGACGAGATCCGCGGCGCCGGGGCGAGTCTTGTGATCAGCGCGGCGAACGGCAACACGGCGCTGGGCAACGTCAGCCTGGGGAGGAACTCCACCCTGACCTTCCAGACCACCGGCCCCAACGAGACCCTCATCGTCCAGATGAACAGCCTGACGGTCGGGCAGAACAGCCGCGTGCGCGTGACCGGCGGCGGCAAGGTGGTCCTGCACCTGGCCGACCGCTCGACGATCAACCAGGGCACGCTCTTCGGCGTCGACGCCACCGATGCTGGCATCGAGCCCGGCCGCTTCCTGGTCCAGAGCTGCGCGACGGACGGGGGGGCCAACGAGTTCGCCCTGGAGTTCCACCAGACCGGCGGCATCTACGCCATCCTATTCGCGCCGAACGGGACGGTGCAGCTGGACCAGGCCAACCTCTCCCGCGGGGCGATCTCGTCGCGCTACGTGCAGTTTGACCGCGGTACCGATTTCCGGTACGACACCACCGGGCTGGCCATCAGCGCCGGCCCCTACAACACCATCGCGGCCTGGCGGGAGCAGCCGTAGCCGCTGCCGCGACCGGCCCGGCGCGCCGTTGCCCTCCCCGGCGGCGTGACGGGCCATTGCACCAAGCAGGAATTCCGCTGCGCAATCCGTAATTCACAATCTCATCTGTTCCTGAATCCTCAACCAGGGGGTCCCGATGCGCGGCCTCTATCTGATCCCCGGTGCCGTGTCCCGCAGGAAGGGCGGGGCCGCAGAACTGGCGCGACGGGGTGCCGTCGTCCAGCGCCTGGCCAAAGAGGGCTGGACCATGGACACCTGGGAAGTCGCCGCGGGACCGGCGTCCATCGAGTCCGCCTACGAGGAGTACCTCGCGGTACCCGGCGCCATCGAGCGGCTGGTCGAGGCCGAGCGCGCGGGGTTCGACGGCGCGATCCTGGGCTGCTTTGGCGATCCAGGTCTGGAGGCCGCCCGGGAGATGGTGAGTATCCCGGTCACCGGCCCCGGGGAAGCCTCCATGCTCTTCGCCGCCACGCTGGGGCATCGGTTCAGCATCGTGACCGTCCTGGACACCGTCTGCGCCCTGCTGGAGCGGCTGGCCTGGCAGGTCGGCGTGGACCGGAAACTGGCCTCGGTGCGGGCGATCGACGTCCCGGTGCTGGACCTCGACCACGACCCCGAGGAGACCTTTGCCCGCATGGTCCGCGAGGCCGAGGCGGCCCGCGACCGCGACCGCGCCGACGTCATCGTCATGGGCTGCATGACCATGGCCTTCCAGGACCGGCAGACGGAGATGGCGCGCCTGTTGGGGATCCCCGTCGTCAACCCGCTGTACGCCGCGGTGAAGATGATGCAGGCGCTCGCCGAGCTCGGGCTGCGCCATAGCCGGCGGGCCTATCCGACCCCGCCCAAGCTGCGCCGGCAGGCTGCGGCGACCGGACCCGGAGGAGTCACCCCGCGTGGGGCGCGCTGACCGGCTCGATGCCCTCGACCAGAGCATCATCCGCTGCCTCCAGCGCGACGGCCGGACCAGCTACAGCGCCATGGCCAAACTGCTGGGGGTCACCGAGGGCACGGTGCGCAACCGGCTGGCCCGCCTGCTGGCCGACCGCGTCATCCGCGTCGTGGCCGTGGCGGACCTCTTCAAGGTCGGCATGCACGCCGCCGCCATCACCGGCATCAACGTCCAGCGCAACAAGATGAAGCAGGCGCTCTCGCGCCTCATGGAGATGACCGAGGTCCGCTATATCGCCGTGACCACCGGCGCCTTCGACATCATCATCGAGGTGGTGCTGCCCGACACCGACGCGCTCCACGACTTCCTGGTGGACCGGCTGGCCGGGGTCCCGGGGTTACTGCGGACCGACACCTCCATGATCCTCAAGATCCACAAGCAGAGCTACACTTGGCTCCCGGAGCCGAACGGCGCGCGCCCGCTCCCAAGAGGCGCGCGATGAGGGGGGAGAGCACGTGCGAGTGCGACGAGGGATGGCAGTCCTGCTGGGGCTCGCCCTGGTGGCCGGGGTCCTGTCGCCGGCGGCCGGCGGGCCGGCCGCCGGCGGCGGCGTGGTGTTCCCCATCGTGGGAGACCCGATCTTCAACCCGTGGCACCCGCGGGCGTTCATCGAGTCGATTCCTCCGAACCGGGTCCTCTTCAACGGACTGACGAAGATCGGCAAAGACCGCCAGCCGGCGCCCGACCTGGCCGAGCGGTGGGAGATCTCGCCCGACGGGCTGGTCTGGACGTTCCACCTGCGCAGGGGCGTCAAGTGGCACGACGGCCGCGACTTCACCGCGGACGACGTGAAGTTCACCTACGACATCGTCACCAACCCGCGCATGGGGGCCCAGAACGCCGGGGCGTTCCGGGCCCTCAAGGAGGTCAGGGTCGTCGATGCCAGCACCGTGCAGTTGGTGCTGGAGACGCCCGTGGCGAGCCTGGGCGCGCTGGTGGCGACCAACGCGGGGATCATCCCGCGCCACGCCTTTGCCGGCGTGAGCGACCCCTGGACACACGACGCCTTCAACAAACGCGCGCCCGTCGGCACCGGCGCCTTCAAGATCCGGCAGTACGTGGCGGGGTCGTTCGTGGTGCTGGAGCGCAACCCGGCCTACTTCGCCGGCGCGCCCACCATCGAGACGGTCACCTTCAAGGTCCTGCCCGACGTGAACGCCCAGGTGGCCCAGTTGCTCGCCGGCGACCTGACGCTCATCTTCATCGACAACCCGGCGCTGGTCCGGGCGGTCCAGCGGAATCCCCACGTGGAGATCTCGACGGTCCCCGAGGCCACCTTCTACTGGGTCGCCCCGCACTTCGGCAACCGGCTCTTCCAGGACCGGCGCGTGCGGCAGGCCATCATGCACTCGTGGGATCGCCCGGCGATGATCAGGGGGTTCCTGGAAGGCTTCGCGACCCCGGCCAGCGGGCCGATCTCGCCGGCGCTGGGCGCCTACTACAACCCCAACGTGAAGACCTACGAGTTCGACAGGGCCAAGGCCCGGGCGCTGCTGGCCGAGGCCGGCTGGCAGCCGGGCCCCGACGGCGTCCTGGTCAAGGATGGCCAGCGGTTCCGCGTCACGCTCACCTACCCCACCGTGCAGTACTTCGAGCCCCTGGCCGCGTTGATCCAGCAATACCTGCGCGCGGTGGGGATCGAGGTCGCCCTGGACGGCCTGGAGTTCAACCAGTTCATCGCCCAGCGCTTCCTGCCCAAGCGCTACGAACTCATCGCCGGATGGTGGCGGTATCCGCCCGATCCGGACATGTTCCCCTACCTCCACAGCAGCAACGCCGAACGTGGGTTCAACGTGCCGGTCTACAGGAATGCCGAGGTGGACCGGTGGCTCGAGGAAGGCCGCAAGGCCACCACGGCGCGCGACCGCCAGCGCGCCTACGCCAGGTTCCAGGAACTGGTCGCCGAGGATCTGCCCTACCTCTACCTCTGGTGGCCGAACGAGATCCGGGCGATCAGCAAGCGCCTGAAGGGTGTGCCGTCCATCGGGCTGCGGGACGGCTTCCAGTACATGCACGAGTGGAGGCTGGAGTAGTCTGAGTCGCTACCTCCTCCAGCGTGCGGCCCAGGCGCTGGTCGTCCTGTTCGTCGTCTCCACGATTACCTTCGTGATGGTCAGCCTGGCCCCGGGCGGGCCGGCCATCATGACGACGATGGAGACCACGCCCGAGATGCGCGAAGCCCACCGGCGGCGGCTGGGGCTCGACCAGCCGCTGCCGGTGCGGTTCGTGAAGTGGACGGCTGCGGCTGTCCGGGCGGACTTCGGCCGGTCGTTCAACGACGGGCGCCGCGTCGACGAGGTGATCCGGGAGCGCCTGCCCAACACCCTGCTGCTTGGGGGCGCGGCGCTCCTGCTGTCCGTCCTGATCGGGATCCCCGCCGGCATCCTCTCGGCCACGCGCCGGGCGTCGCCGGTCGACTACACCGTCACCTTCTTGAGTTTCATCGGCGTCTCGATCCCGGCCTTCTGGTTCGCGCTCCTCCTCATCCTCCTCTTCTCGGTCCGGCTGGACTGGCTGCCGGCCTCCGGCATGGCCACCATCGGCGCCCCCTTCTCGCTGACCGACCGGCTCCTCCACCTGATCATGCCGGCATTCGTCCTGGCGACGGCTACCATGCCGGGCCTGGTGCGGTTCATGCGGTCGGCGCTGCTGGAGGAACTCGGGCAGGACTACGTGCGCACCGCGCGGGCCAAGGGTCTGGCCGGCCGCCGGGTCCTGACCCACCATGCGATCCGCAACGCCCTCATCCCCGTCGTCACCATCCTGGGCGTGCTCATCCCCCGGCTGGTGGGCGGGGCGGTCATCACCGAGACGATCTTTGGCTGGCCGGGTATGGGACAACTGGCGGTCGCGTCCACCGTGGGACGCGACTACCCGCTGGTCATGGGACTGACCGTCGTGGTGGCGATCGTGGTCATCCTCTCCAACCTGGTCGTCGACCTGGCCTACGGCTGGCTCGACCCCCGCATCACCTATGGGTAGCGCGGCGCGTGGCTAGCACGCGGTTCAGGACGGTGCTGGCTCCCCCCGCCCGCGGGACGGTGGCGCTGGTGGGCACGGCGCCCGCGCGGACGCTGTGGCGGACGGCCGCTAGGCGCCTGCGCCGCAACCCCCCCGCCATGACCTCTATCGTGTTCCTGGCGGCCATCCACCTCGTGGCGGCCGTGGGGGTGGGGGTGTTGCCGCACGATCCATTTGCGACCAACCCGCTGGAGTCGCTGCGGGCCGGCAGCCTCCAGCATCCCCTGGGCACCGATGAGGTCGGCCGGGACGTCCTGGCCCGGCTGGTGCTGGGCTCCCGTGTCTCGCTGGCCGTCGGGTTCGTCGCCATGGCCATCTCCGTGCTGGTGGGCGTTGCGGTCGGGGCGACGGCTGGCTACCTCGGACGGTGGGTCGATGTGGTGCTGATGCGCTTCACCGACGCCATGATGGCGCTGCCGACCCTCTTCGTGGTCCTGGCCGCCCTGGCCGTCTTCGGCGGCGGGCCCATCACGGCCACGGTGGTGATCGGCCTGACTGCCTGGATGCCGGTGGCGCGCGTCGTGCGCGGCGAGTACCTCCGGTGGCGGGTCAGCGAGTTCGTGGACGCCGCCAGGGCCGTCGGGGGGAGCGACCTGCGCATCATGCTGCGTCACATCCTGCCCCAGGTGGTGCCGTCGGTCATCGTGGCGGCCACCCTGAACGTGGCGTTTGCCATCCTGACCGAGTCGGCCATCTCATACCTGGGGCTGGGCATCCGGCCGCCGCTGCCCTCGTGGGGCAACATGCTGCAGAACGCCCAGATCTACATCTGGTCGGCGCCCACCCTGGCGCTCTACCCCGGGCTGCTGATCCTGATGACGGTGCTGGCCTACAACTTCCTGGGCGACGGGCTGCGGGATGCCCTGGATCCGCGGCTGAAACTGTGAGCCGGCATCATCGGTCGTGAAGGAGGAATGTGGATGACCACCGTGAGCACGTGGCGCAACGAGACCGACGAGCGGCGGCTGATCGATGACGTCTCGCTGGACGAACCGTGGGCGCTCATCGAAGCCTACAGCAGGCTGATCCGCGAGTCGGGCACGAAGGACGAGCGTCGGGCCTTCGACTACCTCAGCAGGCGCCTTGTGACGTTCGGGGTCCCCCACACGGTCCACACGCCCACGCTGCTGATCAGCGTACCGCGCGGGGCCCGCCTGGAGGTCCTGGCCCCACAACGCCGGATGGTGGCCGCCAAGACACCGTCCATGTCGCTGTCCACCGGCGGCCGATGGAAGCGCGGCCAGGTGGTCTACCTCCCCACCGGCCACGTGGATCACATCCGCAGTCTGTTCGAAGGCGCAGGAGCCCTGACGGCGGAGGTGGACGGGAAGATCGTGCTCACCGAGGGCTACCCCTCGCCGGGCAAGGTCGCCGACTTCACCAGGCGTGGCGCCGCTGGCGCCATCTTCATCAGCCCCGGCGAGCGCATCCACGAGGGTATCTGCACCACCGTCTGGGGCTCGCCGGACCTCGACTCCTGGGAGCGGAAACCCACGATCCCCGTGGTGGCGGTGAACAAGACCGAGGGCGCCTGGCTGCGCGACCTGGCCCGGCAGGGCGGGGTGAAGGTGCGGCTGTCCACGAACCTCGACGAGGGATGGGTCGCCTGCCCGCTGTGCGTCGCCGAGATCCCGGGCCGCGAGGTCCCCGAGGAGTTCGTCCTGGTGCACGGCCACGTGGACGGCTGGCACCAGGGGATCGGCGACAACGCCACCGGCGATGCGACGCTGCTGGAACTCGCCCGGGTCCTGTGGACCCACCGCGAGCGCCTGGCGCGCACGGTCCGGATCGCGTGGTGGCCCGGCCACTCCCAGGGACGGTACGCGGGATCGGTGTGGTACGCGGATACGTTCGCCCTGGACCTGGACGAGCACTGCATCGCCCACATCAATTGCGATTCGCCCGGCTGCCGGTGGGCGACCGTCTACGAAGACGTCTTCTGGATGAGCGAAGCCGAGGGGATCGGCAGAGCCGTCATCCGCGACGTCACCGGCCAGGAGGCCGCCGGCGGCCGGCCGCTCCGGGCCGGCGACTGTTCCTTCTCCAACATCGGGGTCTCGACATTCTACATGCTCTCGTCCACGATGCCCACATCGCTGATCCAGG
>JAVKID010000035.1:0-29657 GCA_031459655.1 Candidatus Fervidifonticultor octavus
GCGCATGGTGAGGGCGTATGCGGATCACCTACGACGCCCAGGCGGACGCGCTGAGTCTGGTCTTCCGGGAGGGAGAACCACAGAGTAGCCGTGAGTTGGCTCCAGGATTGATCGTGAACCTCGATTGAGCAGGGAACGCGGTTGCGGTTGAGGTGCTCGACGCCCGCATGAAGATCGGCAGGGACGGACTGAGTCTGATCAAGATAGACCTGCAGCAACTCTGAGGGGGGCGGGGGCGCCACGGCCCCGCCCCGCGTCCTCGCGGCCAGGTCACCCCCAGCAGCGTGGTCGCCGTCGGTGGCAGAGGGAGACGGCAGGCGCGCCGCGAGGGTTGTCCAGCTCGCCGGAGGAATCCTCCGCACCGGCAAGAATCCCCACGCTGGAGTCCTGATCGGAGCGGAGTCCTGACATGCCTGAGATCGAGGCGGTCGTGCTGGCCGCCGGCAAGGGTACCCGGATGCGGTCGGCGCTGCCCAAGGTGCTGCACCGGATCTGCGGCCGGCCGATGATCGCCTACGTGCTGGACACCCTGGCCCAGGTCGGCATCGTCTCCCCGATCATCGTGGTCGGGCACGGGGCCGACCAGGTGCGCGCGGCGCTGGGGGACGGGAACCGCTACGCGCTGCAGGCGGAGCCGCTGGGAACGGGGCACGCGGTCATGCAGGCGCTCCCCCACCTGGAGGGCCATGCGGGGACGGTGCTGATCGTCTACGGGGACGTGCCGTTCCTCAGCGCCGCGACCGTCCGGACGCTGCTCGAGCACCACCGGGCCCGGGGCGCCGCGGCCACCATCCTCACCGACGTCCGTGACGATCCCACCGGCTACGGCCGGGTGATTCGCGACGGGGACGGCAACGTGCGGCGCATCGTCGAGGAGCCGGACGCCTCGGCGGGTGAGCGCGAGGTCCGCGAGGTCAACGCCGGGCTCTACGCCATCGAGGCCGGCGTGCTGCGCGAGGCCCTGGAGGCCCTCGAACCGGCCAACGCCCAGGGCGAGTACTACCTCACCGACGCCGTGGGCGCGCTGCTGGAGGCCGGGCGCACGGTCGGCGCCGTGGTCGCCCCTGCCAGCGATGAGGCGACGGGCATCAACAGCCGCGCGGAGCTGGCGCGGGCCGAGGCCATGATGCGCGCGCGGGTGCTGGAGGCCCTCATGGCCGCCGGGGTGACCATCATCGACCCGCAGGCGACGTACGTCCACGCCGGGGTGCGTGTGGGCCGCGACACCGTCATCCACCCCGGGACATCCCTGGAGGGCCGGACGACCATCGGCGAAGCCTGCACCATCGGGCCGGGCGCTCGGCTGGTCGACGCCGAGATCGCCGACCGGGTCACAATCGTGGCCTCCACCGTCACCGGCAGCTCGGTCGCCGAGGGGAGCCGCATCGGTCCCTACAGCCACCTCCGGCCCGGCGTGCGGCTGGGGCGCTTCGTGGAGGTCGGCAACTTCGCGGAGATGAAGAACACCACGGTCGGCGACCGGACGAAGATCCACCACATGAGCTACCTCGGCGATGCGACGGTCGGCGCCGGGGTCAACATCGGCGCCGGGACCATCACCTGCAACTTCGACGGCCGCGCCAAGCACCGCACCGTCATCGAGGATGGCGCGTTCATCGGCAGCGACACGATGCTCATCGCGCCGGTCCGCGTCGGGGCGGGCGCCGTGACGGGGGCCGGCTCCGTGGTCCGCCGCGACGTCCCGCCGCGCGGGCTGGCGGTGGGCATCCCGGCCCGGGTGATCCGCCGGCTCCCGCCCGCCGAGGCCCCGGTGCCCGAGCCCGCCGAATGACGCCGGACGCGACGATGGCCCACCTGAAGATCTTCAGCGGGTCCGCCAATCCGGCCCTCGCCGAGGAAGTGGCCGACCTGCTGGGCCTGCCGGTGGGCGAGATGGAGACCTACCGGTTCGCCGACGGCGAGGTCAGCGTCCGGATCGCGGAGAGCGTGCGGGGCGAGGACGTCTTCGTCGTGCAACCCACGAGCCCGCCGGTGAACGAGCACCTCATCGAGCTCCTGGTCATCCTCGACGCCCTGCGCCGGGCGTCCGCCGGCCGCATCACCGCCGTGGTGCCCTACATGGGCTATGCGCGCCAGGACCGGAAGACGCGGCCGCGGGAGCCGATCACGTCCAAGCTGGTGGCCAACCTGCTGACCACGGCGGGCGCGGACCGCATCCTGGCGGTGGACCTGCACGCCGGCCAGATCTGGGGGTTCTTCGACATCCCGCTGGACCACCTGCCCTCGCGGCTGCTGCTGGGCGCCTACTTCCGCGCCAAGGGCCTGAAGAACGTGGTGGTGGTCTCGCCCGATATCGGGGGGGTCGCCCGCGCCCGCGAGTTCGCCGCCGACCTGCGGGCGCCCATCGCCATCATCGACAAGCGCCGTGACCGGCCGAACCAGGTCAGGGAGGTCACCCACGTGATCGGCAAGGTCTACCGGCGGACGGCGATCCTGGTGGACGACATCGTGGACACCGCGGGGACGCTGGTGGCGGCCGCGCAGGCGCTGGTGGCCCGCGGCGTCGTCGAGGTCTACGCGTGCTGCGCGCACCCCATCCTCTCGGGCCCGGCGATCGACCGACTGGCCTCCAGCCCGATCCAGGAACTGGTGGTCACCAACACGATTCCCGTCTCCGCGGCCAAGCGCATCGAGCGGCTCCGCGTCGTGTCCATTGCGCCGATGCTCGCGGAGGCGATCCGCCGCATCCACGAGGACCGGTCGGTCAGCGCGTTGTTTGAACCGTTGCTGACGTAGCGGACCAGATGGGGGTGTCCGGCTGATGTCGTTCCCGGTCCCGGTGGCGGTGGGGCTGGTGGCGCTGGTGGTGACCCACGCGCTGGCGCCGGTGGTGCGCCGCATCGCCCGGCGCCTGGGCGCCATCGACTACCCGGGCGGCCGGCGTGTCAACACGCGGCCCACCCCGCGCCTGGGCGGCGCGGCCATCTACCTGGGGTTCGTGGCCGCCGCCCTGGTGGCGATGGTGGTCGCCCGGCCCATCGAGCTGGTCCGCAGCGGGGCCGAGGCGTACATCCGCATTCCCATCGTGGTCCAGACCGACCGCGCGATCCTGGGGATCATGCTGGGCGGGACGTTCCTCTTCCTGTGCGGCATCTACGACGACATCCGGGGCCTGCACCCGGGCGCCAAGTTCCTGGCCATGCTGGCCGCGGCCGCGGTCTTGATCCCCTTCGGCCTGGCCACGCAGTTCCTCACGCATCCGCTGACGGGCAAGACCGTCGCGCTGGGTCCCTGGGGCGCGCTGTTCACGATCCTCTGGGTCGTGGCCGTGGTCAACGTGATCAACTTCATCGACGGCCTCGATGGGCTGGCGGCCGGCATCGTGGCCATCGCCGGCACCACGCTCCTCCTGGTGGCCTGGGCCAAGCGGGATGTGGTGGCGGTCTCCCTGGCCGCCGCGCTCGTGGGCGCCGCGTTGGGCTTCCTGCGGCACAACTTCAACCCCGCGCGCATCTTCATGGGCGACTCGGGCTCGATGTTCCTGGGCTACGTGCTGGGCGGGCTGTCGGTCATGGGCCTCTACAAGTCCTACACGGCCATCTCCCTCCTGGTGCCGATCCTGGCGCTGGGCGTGCCCATCGCCGATGCCGCCTTCGCCATCGTCCGCCGGTGGCGCAGCGGCCGGCCCATCTACCTGCCCGACCGCGGGCACCTGCACCACCGCCTGCTGGACCGCGGCCTCACGCAGCGGCAGACGGTGCTCCTGCTCTACCTGGTGAGCGCGCTGCTGGGGCTCGGCGCCCTGGCGCTGGCGGGCGTGAACCGTCCCGCCGCCATCGTCACCCTGGGGGTCATCGCCGCGATCCTGGTGATCGGCGCCCAGCGCATGGGGCTGCTCGCCCGGTGAAGGGCCGGCTTCCCATCATGACCGTCTTCGGGACGCGTCCCGAGGCGGTCAAGATGGCGCCCGTCGTGGCGCGCCTGCGCGAGAGCCCGGAGTTCGTCCCCGTGGTCGTGGCCACGGCGCAGCACCGCGAGATGCTCGACCAGGTCCTCCGCCTGTTCGCCATCACCCCCGACTGCGACCTGGACATCATGCTCCCGGAGCAGTCCCTGTTCGACATCGCGGTGCGGGCGCTGGAGCGCCTGGATCCCGTGATGGCCCAGGTCCGCCCGGCGATGGTCCTCGTGCAGGGCGATGCGTCCTCCACGATGCTGGGCGCGCTGGCCGCCTTCTACCACCGCATCCCCATCGGGCACGTGGAGGCCGGGCTGCGCACCCGGGACAAGTACCGGCCGTTTCCCGAGGAGGTCAACCGCCGCCTGACCACGGTGCTGGCCGACCTGCACTTCGCGCCCACCCCGGCGGCGCGGGCCAACCTGCTGCGCGAGGGGGTGGCCCCCGAGCGGATCGTTGTGACCGGGAACACGGTAATCGATGCGCTGCTGGAGGTCGCCGGCCGTGCGGATGTGGACCTGCCGGCGGGCCTGCCGCCACTGGACGACCGCCGCATGCTCCTGGTCACGACCCACCGGCGCGAGAACTGGGGCGAGCCCCTCCGGCAGATCTACCTGGCCCTCCTGGACCTGCTGGAGGGCTTTCCCGACGTCACGGTGGTCTTCTCAGTGCACCCCAACCCCGCGGTGCGGCGGATCGCCGAGGACGTCCTGGGGGCTCATCCGCGCGCCCACCTGATCGAACCGCCGGACTACGGGCCGTTCGTGCGCCTGATGGCGCGGGCGCACCTGATCCTCACCGATTCTGGTGGCGTCCAGGAGGAGGCGCCGTCCCTGGGCACGCCGGTGCTCGTCCTGCGCGACGTCACCGAGCGGCCCGAGGGCGTCGATGCCGGCGCGGTGGAGATCGTGGGGACCTCGCGCCAGCGGATCGTGGAGCGAGCCGGCAGGTTGCTCGCCGACCCGGCGGCGCGCGCGGCCATGGCCGGTGTGCGTAACCCCTACGGCGACGGCCGGGCTGCCGGGCGCATCCTCCAGGCGCTGCGCGTCTGGTTCGGGATGAGCGACCAGCGCCCCGACGAGTTCGTCCCGTAGCCCTGACTGGGCCCGCCTGCGCCGGGCATGCTATAATGCGGGCGATACATCATGCGGATGCGGGCTTCAGTGTGGGTCGGTGTGGCGGTCGTCGTGGTCGCCCTGGCGGCCTCTGGCGCCGCGGCTCCCAAGCCGGTCGTGGAGGTCAAGGCGACCCTGCGCGGCGAGGTCCTGCCCGAGGGCCTGGCCAAGCCGGGTGACGAGGTGAAGGAAGGCGACCCGCTGGTCTATGTTCGAACCCAGACCGGGCGAGGGGTCGCGGCCAGGGCGCCCGTGGACGGCCGCGTGGTGGAGGTCCTCGTCAGGCCGGGGACGGTCATCCGCGAACTCGGGATTGTGGTGGCCCGCCTCGATCCCAAGTAGGAAGGGGAAGGCGCTCGTTCTGCCGCTCCTGAACGCGACGGGGACGACCCCGTCGCGTCTCGCTCACCCCGAGGTCACGAGAGGGGGACATCGCGTGAGACGTACACTTGTGGTCCTGGCCCTGGCGCTTTCCATGGCCGTCCCTCCGGTCAGTCTGGCGCAGCCGGGGCCGGCCATCATGCGCCTGTCCGAGGTCCGGCCAGGCATGAGGGGCATCGGCAAGACCGTCGTCTCCGGCCAGCGGGTCGACGACTTCGCCTTCGAGGTCATGGACATCCTCCAGGCCGGCGGGGGATCGATCGGCGTGGATCGGCTCATCCTGTTCCGCATGGAGGGGCCGCTGGCGGAACGGACCGGCGGGTCGGCGGCGGGCATGAGCGGGAGCCCGCTGTACATCAACGGGAAGCTGATCGGCGCCCTCAGCGCATCGTTCGCGTGGCAGAGCCCGCGGCGCGACATCGTGCTGGCCACCCCCATCGAGGAGATGTTGAAGATCCTCGAGCGCCGCACCCCGTCGAGCCAGACCTCGCCGGTCTACCGGACATCGCGCCCGCACCTGATCGGCGGGCGGCTGGTCGACCGCGTGGTGGTGGCGCCGGGCCCCCTGCGGCCGCGACCCCGGGTGCCGGACGGCCCGGGGGTTGCGGTGGCCACGCCGGCCGTGGCCGTCTTCACCCGCGGGCTTTCGCCCCGGGCCAACCACCTGCTCGCCGACCTGATCAAGCCCCTGGGGCACGAGATCCTCCAGGGCCACGGCGGACGCGGTGACTTCGCGGCGCAGCCCATCGTGCCCGGCAGTTCCGTGGGGATCCAGGAGATCCGGGGCGATGTGGACTTCGGCGGGGTGTGCACCGTGACGACGCGCGTCGGCAACCGGGTCCTCATCTGCGGGCACCCGTGGGAGAACGCCGGCGACGTGGAGTACGCGCTGACCGCCTCGGAGATCCTGACGGTGGTCACCGCCTTGCCCCGGCCGTTCAAGGTGAGCAACCTCGGTGAGATCATCGGGACCATCGACCAGGACCGCGGCGCCGGGATCGCGGGCACGCTGGGCAGGCTGCCCCGGTTCTTCAACATCCGGGTCGTCGTGACCGACCAGGAGACCGGGACGCGGGTCCAGTTGGGCTCGCAGGTCGTGCGCCGGCGGGATATGGCGCGCCTGTTCGCGCCGCTGGTGGCCCTGTCGGCCACCGAGCGGGCGCGCAGCCAGGGAGGCGGCGAGGGGACGGCCACGGTGAAGCTGACCCTGCGGGCCAAGGGGCTTCCGGCGCCGATCGTGCGCGAGAACATGTTCTACAGCACGCGGGACGTGGCCACGGCCTCGGTGCTCGACATCGTGGACGCCATGGAACTGGCCTTCTACAACGACCTCAAGACCCTCGAGCCCATCGACCTCACCGTGGAGACTGTGCTCACGAAGAAGCGGATCACGGCCTCGATCGTGGATGTGGCGGTGGAGTCGCGGGAGGTCACCCCCGGCGGGACGCTGCGCGTGCGGGTCGCGCTCCAGCCCTACCTGGCCGAGCGCCCGGTCACGCGCGTGATCGAGGTCCCGGTGCCCCGGGACTACCCCCGCGGTCCCGCCGTGGTCGTGGTGAGATCGGCCGGCTTCGACAGCCCCAACGTGCCCGTCGAAGCCCGCCTCTCAGGCGCGCTGGCGGCGGAGCCGGTGCCCTGGGGGGTAGACAGCCTGGAGACCGCGCTGAGGCTCTTTGAGACCTTCGGGAAGAACACCGACATCCTGGTGCGCCTCCAGCCGTTTGGCCTCCCCACAACCGGACAGGACTTCACCCGGTTCGATGTCCAGGCCGGTCGCCTGACGCGCTCCGACTGGGTCATCCAGGGGGTGGAACGCATCCCCATCCTGATCCGATGATGCGGGACGGCCTGGCGGGCCCTAGCCCGCCGATGAGGAGGGCTCTGGGGCTTGCCGCAGCCGTTGTGCTGGCGGCATCCCTGCTGGCCGCCGCCCGCCCGGGGCGCGCGTCGCCGGCGGCGGACTGGATGCCGGTGACGGAGATCCGGCCGGGGATGCGCGGCCAGGCGCGCACCGTCGTCCGGGGCACCAGGGTCGAGTCCTTCGATGTCGAAGCTCTGGCCGTGGTGCCAGGCGGCGGGCCGGCCGGCGACCTGATCCTTATCCGCGCGTCGGGCCCGCTGGTCCAGCGGACCGGCGGCATCGCCGCCGGGATGAGCGGCAGCCCCGTCTTCTTCAACGGCCGCCTGGCCGGCGCCATCGGGTATGGGTGGGCGTTCGCCGACCACACGGTGGGGCTGGTCACGCCGATCGCCGACATGCTCCGCTCGATGCCGCCGCCTCGGGCCGACCGCTACCGGCTGCCCCACCCGATTGCGGCCTCGGGCCGGACCATCGAGGAGGTCGCGATCGTCTCCGTGCCGGCCCAGGGGCGCGCGCTGGAGGCGCGGGAGCCCCGTGTGGCGGCGATGGTGCCGCTGGCGCGGCCGCTGCTGGTCTCCGGCCTGAGCCCGCGCGCGGCCCAGTTCCTCCGGACCTGGGTTGAACCGTGGGACCTCCACCCGATCGAGGGCGCAGCCGGCGCATCCACCGAGATCCGGCCGCCGCTGGTGCCGGGCAGTGCGATCGGCGTGCAACTCCTGCGCGGGGACCTCAACGCGGTGGCTATCGGCACGCTCACCTACCGGCAGGGGGACTCGATCGTGGCCTTCGGGCACCCGTTCCTCAACCGCGGCCGCACAGGCTACCTGCTGACCGCGGCGTCCATCCACGAGGTGGTCCGCAGCGCGGCCTTTCCATTCAAGGTCGGCTCGGCCGGCGCGCCGGTGGGGGTGGTCCTCGAGGACCGCCGCGCCGGGATCGGCGGACGGCTCGGCGTGCTGCCGCCGATGGTCGGGGTCCGCGCCCGGGTCACCGACCGCGATCGGGGGCGCGCGGTGACCCTGGGAACGCAGGTCGTGCGCGACCCCCAGGTGGGGCCCCTGCTGGTCCTCGTCTCGGCCATCGAAGCGGTGGACCGGGCGCTCGACCGTGTGGGCGAGGGCACGGCGCGCGTCCGCCTGACGTTGAGGGCCCGCGGTCTGGACGGTCCGCTGGTGCGCGAGAACGTCTTCTACCACGCCCGGGATATCGGCTCCGCCGCGCTGCTGGAATTGCCCGAGGCCCTGCGGCTCCTGTTCGCCAACGAATTCGTGCGGACCGGCCCCGTGGACGTCACCGTCGAGGCGGAGGTGGAGCAGACGCGGAAGACTGCGTCGGTCGTCGAGGCGGTGCCGGAGCGCTCCCGCCTGCGGCGCGGCGAGACGGCCGTCGTCCGGGTCACCCTGAGGCCGTTCCAGGGGGAGGCCGAGGTCCGCAGCGTCGAGGTGCCGGTGCTCCAGGGATTTCCGCTGGGCCCGGCGACGCTGCTGGTCCGGGCCGGCGGGCGGCCTCTCCCCGAGCAGGGGGTGATGGCGCTGCTGTCCGCCGAGCCGGGCGAAGCCCCGGCCCCATCCGCGTCGGCGCAGGTTGCCCTCTTCGCCGAGCGCGACCGCAACACCGACGTGGTCGTGGAACTGATCCCCGGCGCGGCGCGTTTCCCGGAGGGCGGCAGTGCCGGGACGGTCCAGCCGGTCCGCGTCCGCCTGACCACCCCGTGGGTTGTGCGCGGCCGCGTGCAGGTCCCGCTGACGATCGACGCCCCGTAGGCACGGGGCACCGGGCTCCCCCGCGTCCGCGTCATGGGCGGGGGAGCGCGAGGGGGAACCGGTAGTGTCCTTCCGGTCCAGGCGCTCTGCGGCAGTTGGCGTCTTCCTGGTGGTGCTCGTCGCCGCCGGGCTGGCGGCAGTCTGGACGGTGCGGGCGGTGGCGCAGCGGTCGCGCGAACTCTCCGTCGCAGTGCTGTCTGCCGCGTTCCGCCGCGACGTCGCTGTGGGCCGGGTCGCCGGCGATCCCTGGCGCGGGCTGGTCCTTCAAGACGTCTCTGTCCGGGCGAACCAGCCGTGGGAGGACGCGGTGCTCACCGCGCGCCGCGTCACCGTCTTCGTGGATTGGCGGTCGCTGCTGCGCGACGTCTGGCGGCGGCGCGGGGTGGCCGGGAGCATCGCGCAGATCCTCATTGACGAGCCGGCGCTCCACGTGAAGCGAGATGCCGCCGGGCGCTGGAACATCACCGGCCTCGCCCCGCACCCTCCCCGTCCCCCGGGTGAGGCGCCGTTCGTCGGGCGCGTGGTGATCCTCGGCGGGACCGTGACCTTTGAGGATCAGCGCCGCATCTTCCCGCGCACCTTCCGGGCGCATCTGACGGATGTCAGCGGATCGGTGGAGTTCGCGCGCAGTCCACAGGTCGTCTTCCGCGGTTCGCTGGTCGAGGAACGGGACGGCCGGCGCGTGGCCGGGCGCGTCGCGGGCTCGTATGGGCTGGAGCGCGGGATCCTCGACCTGGATCTTGAGGCCTCCGCTGTCGACATGGGGGCCTGGGGTCCGTACCTGGTGAACCTTCCCGCCTTTCGCCTTACCGGCGGATCTGGCGACGTCGCGCTGCACATCCTGCGCACCGGCGGACCCGGGGGTCCGGTCACCGACGTCTCCGGCCGCGTGAGGGTGCGCGACGGGACTGCGGTGTTCCCCCGCCGGCGGGTCGCGCTTTCCGGGGTGGCGGGCGAGGTCGAGATCGCCGACCGCTGGCTGCGCACCGCCGGGCTGCGCGGCCGCCTCAACGGCGTGCCGCTGGAAGTGCGCGGCGAGGCCAGTTTCTACGGGGAGCCGCACCTCGACCTCGTGGTCCGCTCGTCCGCGGCAGATCTCGCTACGCTGGGCCGGCTCTTCTTTCCTTCATGGGGATCCCGCCTGAAGGGTGTCGTGCGCGGCGAGGTCCGGATCCTCGGGGCGGCCAACGCCCCGCGGGTGGAAGGCCGCGTGGAGGCGAGCCGCCTCCACTTCGACCGGCAACCCGTCCAGCGGGCGTCCGCGGCGATCGCCCTGTACGCCAACACCGTCAGCCTGATCGATGCGCGCGGGGAGGCTGCCGGCGGGTACGTCTCTGGCAGCGGGATCTGGACGCTGGGGGTGCCGGAGTTCTTCCTCACGCTCCGCTTCGACGGTACCCAGACGTCCCTGCTCGGGCGCGTGGCACCCGAGGGACTCTCTGCCCTCGAGGGGAGGATGTCCGGCACGATGTCCGCGCACGGCGGCGCCGACGGTCTGACGGTCGCCGGGCAGGCCCGCCTCGGCGGTGTCCGCGTCCAGGGACTGGACCTGGACGGGCTTGAGGCGTCGTTCCGGTATGGAGGCGCGGGCGTGGTCGTGGAGCACGCGCTGGCGCGGCGCGGGGGAGCCTGGCTGGCCGCCCGCGGCTCCGTGCCGAGGCGCGGGCCGCTCTCCCTGGAGGTGCACGCGGGCACGCCGGAGGTGGCGGCGCTGCCGGCGGCCCCGCTGCGCCATCTCGCCTCGGGCCCGGCGGACGTGAGCGCCCGCATCGGCGGAACCGTCGAGGCGCCCCAGGTCGCCGGCGCCGTCCAGATGCGGGGCGGCCTCCTCGGCCCTCTCGCATTCGACACCGCCTCCGGCCGGTTCGCGTGGCGCGGCGGCACCCTCGATGTCCAGGACGCACGAGTCCGCGCAGGCCACGCCCGCTACCAGGCCTCAGGCCGCATCCAACTGGTGCCCGCACTCCGCCTGGCCCTGGACATCGAAGCGGATCGTGCTCCCGTCGCGACCATTGGCAGGACCTTCGGGCTCCCCGTGGCGATCACCGGGACGGCCGACGGCCGCGTGCGTCTGGCGGGGCCCGCGGCCAGGCCGGCGGCCTCTGGCTCGGTGTCCGTGCGTGAGGGTGAGGTCCTGGGGCAGGCGATCGACGAGGCCAGCGCGGCCTTCCGGTGGGACGGACGCGTCCTGGTGGTCGAGGGCGGCCTGCTCCGCCGGGGCCAGTCGGTCCTCAGCGCGGCCGGCCGGTATGACCGCCTCACCGGGCTCGACCTCGACATCGCCGCGCGGGGTCTGCGCCTTCGCGATTTGACCGTCCCCTCGCCGGTCCTCGCCAGGCTCGGCGGCACCGCGGACGTGACCGGGCGCATCACCGGACCGCCGACGTCTGCGACGCTGTCGGTCGGCGCCGCCTCTTCCGACCTCACCATCAACGGCCTGCGGTTCGATGAGGCGTCCGGGTCGATCCGGTGGCAGGCCGGGACGCTGCGGCTCGATCCGCTGGCCCTGCGGCTCGGCGAGGGACGGTACGAGATTGCGGGCGAGGTGGGCCTCCGGGATTCGCCGCGCCTCTCGCTGCACGCCACGGTGAGCGAGGGCCGGCTGTCCGCGCTGCTCACCCTGGGAGGGGCACGGCTCGCGCTGCCGTTGGAGGGCGTCGTGTCGGGGACCGCCAGCCTCGAGGGATCGCTGGCGAATCCGGCGGCCCGGTTCGACCTCCGCCTCTCCACGGGCCGCTTCGGCGACCACGTCCTGGCCGGCGGGCATGCGGACCTGACGCTGCGCGACGGCGCGGTCACCATCGAGGCCCTCGAACTGCGCCCGCCGCGGGGGCGCGTAGCGGCCACCGGACGGTTCGATCTGCGCGGCGAGAGTCAGATCGAAGTCAGCGGGTCGGAACTGGATCTGGACTTCCTGCGGCCGGTTCTGGGCTTCCGCCGTCCGATGGTCGGACGCATCGACTTCACGACGCAGTTGGGCGGAACGCTGGCCTCTCCCGAGATCGGGTTCGACCTGGAGATCGCCCGGGGCGGCATCGAGGGTTCCACCTTCGACTCGCTGGTCGCCGGCGCATTCTACAAAGATGGGGTGCTGAACCTGTCCCAGGCGCTCCTGGTCCAGGGCGGGCACCGGTTGCGGGCATCCGGGATTCTGCCCTTCAACCCCGCGCTGCGGCGTTTCGACGAGCGGGGCCCGCTGGATCTGCGCCTGCAGCTGGCCGAGGTGAACCTGGGGTTGCTGCGCCTGGTCAACGAGCGCGTCAACGAGGCCCGGGGCGCCGTGGAGGGTGAGGTGCGGGTGAACGGGACCGCCTCGGCCCCGCGCCTGTCGGGCGGCATCCAGATCCGCGACGGGCACCTGCGCCTGAGGGGGCTGGCTTCCCCCATCGAGACGCTGAACCTCCAGCTGCGCTTTGAGGACCAGACGATCCGGCTCGCCGAGGCCTCGGCCCGGATCGGCGGCGGGCAGGCCCGCCTGGACGGTGAGACACGGCTTGCGCTTGGCCCGCCCGCTTCCCTGGCGCTGGTCGTGCCGCCTGAGGCGCCGCTGGTGCTGCAGGGGAGCGGCGTGCGGATGGCAGTGCCCCCGGTCCTGGATGCCCGCCTCGACGGCACGCTGCGCGTCTGGGGCACCGTCGGCGATCCCCGGCGGCCTCCAACCGTGGACGGTGGGGTCACGCTCTCGGACGGGACCATCACCATGGCGCCGCTGGCGGGCCACGAGCCGCCGGCCCTGCCCCTGGTCTTCCAGGGCGTCCGGCTGCAGGCGGGTCGGGATCTCTCCGTGCGCGTCGGGGCCCTCCGGTTCGGCGTCAAGCCCGAGGAGTCGCTGATCCTGACCGGAACGCTGCGCGATCCGCGGCTGGAAGGTACCGTCGAAGCCGAACGCGGCACGATGACGGCCCTGGGGAATACCTTCGACCTGGTGGAGGGGACGGCGACCTTCAGACCCCCGATGGGGCTCCGCCCCATGGTGACCGGGCGGGCGGAGACGACCGTCAGGTCGACGACCATCCGGCTCGCGGTGCACGGCACCGCGCCGGATGCCCTGACCCTGGACCTGCGGTCCGATCCCGATCTCCCGCGCGAAGAGATCGTCCGGCTGCTGGGCTCTCAGGCTGGCATCACCGGGCTCATGACCGGGGACATCAACGCCGCGCTGCGGGCAGAATTGAGTCGGCGCCTCCTGGGTCCGGTGACCGGCGCGGTGGCCCGGGCGCTGGGACTGAGCGAGTTCGCCATCGACTATGATTTCGAGCGCCCGCTCGGCCTGCGAATCGGCAAGCGGCTGCTCTCGAACCTGTACCTGACGGCCAGGTCCATCGCGGCGTACCAGGGAGAGGCCGGGCGCTGGCTGTGGTCGCTGGAGTACCGGTTCGCGCGAGGGTGGCAACTCGCGCTCCAGGCCGACACCCTCGGCCATCGTCAGGCCGTCGTGTGGTACACCACTAGGTTCTGACCCGCGACAGGACTTCACAACGGAGAGTCGAAGCGGTCTCACCGTAGGCCTGGGGGGCGGGCGGGCCGCATGCTGCTGGAGGGACCCGGAATGTTTGCAGACTACCTGCGCGAACTCCAGAAGGTGGTCCTGTTGCGCCCCGCCGAGGAAGCCGCCCTGTGGCAGGCCTACCGCCAGGGCGGTGATGCCGCGAGCCGGCTGCGGCTCATCGAGGCCTACCAGCCACTGGTGTTCAAGGTCGTGATGCAGCTGCGCCCTCCCGAGGCGCTGGTGATGGATCTCATCCAGGAGGGGGCCGTGGGGCTGATCGAATCGGTGGAGCGGTTCGATCCGGGCCGCGGCGTGCGGTTCTCGACCTTCGCCTCGTACCGGATCCGCGGCCGGGTGCTCAATGCCCTCGACCGCATCCGCGCCGACGTCTCCCTGGAACAGGTGCTGACCGCCACCGAGGAGTCCGCGCCCCTGGCCGGCCTGGCAGACCCGGAGGCGGCCTCCATCCTGGCCGGCGTTGAGGACCGCGCCCTCGTGGAGCACGTGCTGGCGATGATCGAGCAGCTCCCCCCGCGCGAGCGGGCGGTGTTGCGCGCCCTGGTGGAGGCGGCCCCACCCCGGCGGATCGCCCACGATCTGCGCATCAGCCTGTCGCACTTCTACCGTCTGCAGAAGCAGGCTACCGAACACCTGCGCGCCCTGCTTGGTCTGGAGGGCATGCACCAGCCGCAGCGCGCATCCGGATACTAGAACTGGAGCCGCGGCTGGAGGGAGAGGCAATGGCCGATGGGAGGACGACCCTGCACGAGCGGATTGCATTTGCGGAGGGCTGGCTCGACCGTGCCCGACAGCAACTCGAGGACGGCCGGGTGGCCCACGGCGCGCTGACCCTCATGCTGGCGGAGGCCGAATTGCGGCGGGCGCGGGAGGCCAGACTCCCGGCGCTCCTGGCCGCGGCCCGGAGGCGACCTCGGACCTCGCGAGGCCGGTCGTACGCCGCGCTGGGGGTGGGCCTCGCCGTGGCGATGCTCGGCGCCATGGCCCTGACGGCGATGCGGACGCCGCCGGTGGCCGATGCGCACGACGGCCCGATCATCCTGCGGCTGTCCGACGCCAGCGGACAGATGCTCCGGATGGTCACAATCCCCTCACCGGCCCCGGAGCCCCTGGTGGTGGAGCGGAGGGTGATCAGGTCCGTGGTCGTCCGCGTGCCTGTCGGCGAGGCGACCCGCGACACACCGCCAGCCAGGCCGACCGCCGCGCCCGCGGTGTCGCCTGCCGCGCCCCCGGCCGCGGTCCTCCCGCCGCCGTCGGGACCGGTCCCCCCATCCGTGACGCCTGTGACGCCACCTGCGCCCACGCTGCTCAGCGAGGCCGATGTGATCGATCTCGTCCTGGCGGCGGAACGCTCGCTCCGCCGATCGGCCAACCAGTAGCGCCGTCGCGTCGCCCTGCCGCAGACGATCGCGCTCAGCCAAAGGAGGAATCGGTTGTTGCAGCCCCGTGCCCATCTGCGCCTCCGGGTGACCCTCGAAGCCGCGATCGTCGTCGTCGCGCTGCTGGGGCCTCTGGTCGCCTTGGGGGCCGCCCAGCCCACACCCGCACCATCGCCGCCGCCCACACCCTCTCCGTCGCCTGCGCCGGCACCCGCCCCGGGGCAGACGCCGGCCCCGTCGCCCGCGCCGACCGTCTCCCCCTCTCCCGGGCCGACCCCGACCCCCGCGCCCCCGCCGAGGATTGTGGAGGTCGCGGTCCGCGGGCTGGAGCACGTGCCGGAGTCGGTGGTGCGCGATTCCATCGGCGTCCGCCCAGGCGAACTCCTGTCCGACGAGCGCCTGCGCGCCGATGTGGCGGCGATCATTTCGACCGGCTGGTTTGCCGACGCCAACGTGCGCGTCGAACCGCTGCGCGACGGGGTCCGCGTCACCTTCCTCGTCGTCGAGAACCCGGTCATTGCCGACATCGCGGTGGAGGGCAACACCGTGATCCGGACCCCCGAGATCCTGCAGGCGCTCAACCTCCCCACCGGGCAGGTGTTGAACACCCTCCGGCTCCGGGACGGCGCCCGGGCGGTCGAGCAGCTCTACGAGGACCGCGGCTATGTCCTGGCCCGGGTGGCCGATGTGGGGGTCACCGCCAACGGCGTGACGCGCCTGCGACTGCGCGTCGCCGAAGGCCGGATCGAGGCCATCGAGTACAAGGGCCTGACCAAGACGCAGCCGTTCGTGCTGGAGCGCCGGCGGCCGTTCGCGGTCGGCGACGTGTTGAACATCAACGTCCTCAACAAGTACCTGCAGGAGATCTTCGCCCTGGAACTCTTCGAGAACGTCCAGGCCCGTCCGCGGCCGGGGAGCACGCCTGAACAGGTCGTGGTCGAGATCGAGGTGAAGGAACAGCGCACGCAGGAAGCCCGCTTCGGGCTGGGCTACAGCGACATGACCGGGATCGTGGGCACGCTGGAGTACCGGGAGCGGAACTGGAAAGGCCGCAATCAGCAACTCACCGTCCGGTTCGAGCGCGGGCTGGGCGAGCGTGGGGTGCCCAGGCCCAACGAGCCCGCGCCAGCCAACTTCCTCCTCAGCTTCCGCGAGCCGCATCTGGACGTGCACCGGACGACCCTGGACGTGGCGCTCTATCAGGCCACGACCACCGAGGCGCGCTACGTGGCCGGCACCACCGCCTCGCGCTTCACGCTGGAGCGCCTGGGCAGCGCCATGGCGTTTGCGCGGCCGCTGGACCCGCAGACCACGCTGTCGCTGCGCCTACGGTCCGAACGGACCGAGATCACCGTGCTGCCGCGGAATCCCGGCGACCCGCCCTGCACGGGCCCGACCGACCCCAACTGTCCGCCGCCGCCGAACTTCACGCCGGGCCGGACCCTGGGCCTGACCTTCACCGGCGTCCGCGATCGCCGGGATCACAAGACCTCCCCAACCAGAGGGGACCGGCTCTCGCTCACCACCGACTTCGGGCTGCCGATCCTGGGCGGGGAGTTCGGCTTCGGGAAGTACCTGGGCGAGTACACGCGCTACCTGCCCGCCGGATCGGGTGTGCTGGTGGGTCGCGGGCTCCTGGGCTTCGGCCACGGGACCCTGCCGATCCAGGAGGAGTTTGCCCTGGGCGGGTCCTCGACGCTCCGGGCCTTCCCCTTCGGATACCTGCGAGGCTCCAGCGCGGTCCTGCTCAATGTCGAGTACCGCGCGCCGCTGGGCGGCCTCGCGCGCCAACTCCGCGACTTCACCGGCATCGTGTTCATCGACGCGGGGGCGGCGCCGATCCTGACCAACGCCGCGGTCGGGTTCGGAGTCGGTCTGTCGTTCAACACGCCGATCGGGGCCATCCGGATCGACTACGCGACCGGCTCAGGGGGGTCGCAGACCTGGTTCGCCATCGGCCATCCCTTCTAGCCTGCGCCTCGACTTCCCGCGCCCGCAGCTGGAGGGTCCTTGCACTGCTGGTGATGGCGCTGGTCGCCCTGGTCCAACCGGCGCGGGCAGCCGATCCCATCCAGCGTGTCGAGGTCCGACTGGTCGTCGACGGCGGAGACCCGCACCCGCAGGTGGTCCGCCGGATCCTGGAGTCGATCGGCTCGGCCGCCGAGCGCCTGCTGGTCGGCCGGGACAGCGAGGTCGTAGCCCGCCAGGAACCCGCGCTGACCGGCGTGCTCCGCGAGGTCACCGACCGCGTGATCCGCGGGTACCGCGTGGTGGAGATGGGACTGGCGGCGGGGGTCACCACCGTCTTGACGGCGCGGCTGCAGCCCCTCCCCCCGGTCCTGGGGGAGATGCCGGTCGCGTTCACCCTGCGGGGAGTCCATTCCGATGCCCAGCCGCTGGTGCGCGAGGCCCTCGATCCCTCCCTGCCCGCCCTGAGCCGGCTGGCGGCGCGGCTCCCCGCAGACGCCCTGGAGTGGGCCGGCCCGATCCTGGAACGACAGGCGATCGAGATCGTGGAGGGCGCCGCCGACGGGTTCTCCGGCGTCGCGCGCATCGAGGTCGCCCCGCCCCGCATCGCGCTGATCCTCGCCTCGCGCGACGCGCGCGTGATCCGCGATATCGGGATCCGGTTCCGCTCCACCTCCATCCCCAACACGCTGTTGGACCGGCATGCGCCCCAGGTGGCCTCCATGGCCGAGCTGCTGCGCGGGCTGCCGGTCGCCTTTGCGTCGGCCCATCGGACCCGGCTGGAGGCGCTGCTGGCCCGCCGCCTGGAAGCCTATCCGCCGGCCCAGCAGTATGGCATTGTCGCCAGGCCGATGCTGCAGATCGGCGAGGTCGCCTACGTCACCGTGCTGGCCGACTCGACGATGTATCGCGCCCGGTTCGAGGCCAGGCTGAACTTCGGCACGCAGGCTCCCCCCGCCGATGTCCGGGTCCAGCTGGGACGTGCCTACGGGTCGGTGGAGCCGTTCCTGCAGGCCACGCTGGTCCCGTCGACGCTCGCGGTGTCGTGGGCCGCCGGCGTCCGGTTCGAGTTGGGGACCCAGTTGACCGTCGGCGCCGCGGCCAGCCTCACCGGCGGAGGGGTCGAGTCGATGGTCGCCTACCGGCTCTCGCCCGACCTCCAGCTCCGCGGAGCCTTCGAGTCGTCCACTGACGTGATCGAGACCACCCTGTCCTATCGCATCAACGAATTCCTCTCGTGGGAAGGGGTGGCCACGTCGCGGGGGATCTACTGGCTGCGCATGGTGGGCACCCTGTAGCGTTGACACGGTACGTTACAATGAGCCTGTGTCGGGCATAGATGGGGGATATCGGGACGCAGGCGGGGAGGTCGGAGGTATGGGAATTGACGCACGGAAGATTGCCGTCGCCGTCGGGCTGGC
The DNA here is from genome assembly GCA_031459655.1 of Candidatus Fervidifonticultor octavus. Lineage (GTDB taxonomy): Bacteria > Sysuimicrobiota > Sysuimicrobiia > Sysuimicrobiales > Humicultoraceae > Fervidifonticultor_A > Fervidifonticultor_A octavus_A. Next base: position 18,315 of record JAVKID010000035.1, read on the forward strand.
GGTGATCATCGGGGTGGGCCTCGCGCTGGTGGCTCCGCGGGTGACGCCGGCGCTGGGACAGTCATTCTCGATCGGCTACGTGGAGATGCAGCGGGCGCTGGACAGCCACCCACGGAAGGCGAGCTCGGAGCGTGCGCTCCAGGAGTTCGTCCAGGCCAAACAGCGCGAATTCCAGGAGCGGAGCAAGACCATGACGCCGCTGCAGCGCCAGGAGCTGGACCGTCAACTCCAACAGCAGATCCTGGAGAAGCGGACGGAGCTCCTCAGCGGACTGGACAGGGAGATCCGTGCGGCGGTGGAGACTGTGGCCAAGCAGGCGGGCGTGACCGTGGTATTGGACCGATCGGTCGTGCTCTACGGTGGCACCGATCTCACCGGGGCGGTCATCAAGCAGATCAAGGGGCAGTAATGGGGCATCGCCTGGCTGCCGGGTTCCTCCTGCTCGCGACCGTCACCCTCGCCGGGTGTCGGCCGCAGACGGGTTCACCGGCGCCGGCGCCCACGCCGAGGCCGCGGGTGGCAGTCACCGCGTCCGGGTTTCGGGTCGGCGTGGTGGATTTTGCGACCCTCCTCCGGGCGCACCGACGGTGGCCGGAACTCGACGCGTTGATCCGGAAGATCGCGGCCGTCCAGTTCCGGCTGGCCAGCCCGCCGCCGCCGCCCGACGTCGCGGGGGCGGCGGCAGACGTGGATCTGGAGGCGGAGGCCGAGCGCCTGCGGGCCTCGCTGCATGCCGAACTGGACGAATTGCAGGCGCAGATGCGGCGGCGGATCGAGGCGTTCGCCAGCGATCTCAATGCCGAGGGGGAAGCCACCCTGGCCGAGCGGCAGCGGGCCGCCAACCTCGAACTTCAGAAGGTCGTTGAGGCGCGGCGGGACGAGGTGCAGCGGGAGCTGGAGCAGTTCGAGCTGGCGACCATGGCCGAGTACCGCATTCCGCTGGTCAACCTGCGCCTCAAGGCCGATGTGGTCGGCATTTCCAACGATGAGGAGGCCAAGCGGCTCACCCAGGAAGCCGATCGCATCCAGAAGGAGCGCGACGAGAAGATCCGGGCGAAGGCGCAGGCCCTGGAGAAGCAACTCCAGGAGTTCCAGCAGGCGAAGATCGCCGAAGCCGAGGCCAGGTTCAAGGCGCTGGTCGCGGCGATGGAAGAGGAGGCCAATGCCCGCATTCGGGCCAAGGAGGCCGAGGCCAAGGCGGAGTTCGAGGAGGCCGTCCGCTCCCGGGAGGAGACGCTGCGGTCGGCCATGGAGGCCCGGCGCCAGATCCTCATGAGCGGCGCCCAGGCGCAGATCCGCGCGGCGCAGGAACGGTACGCGCGGCAACTCGAAGCTGAAGGAGTGCGGCTGCGCAGGGAGCTGGAGGCCCTCACCCAGCAACGCCTGCGCCTGGAGGACAGCATGATCGCGGAGATCAGGATCGAGATCGCCGCCGTCGCGCAGGAGCACAGGGTCGACGCGGTCCTCACGAACACGGTGGCCCATCCGGGCGCGGTGGATCTCACACAGGCCGTGATGGCCAGGCTCAGGCGATCCTGACCGCGCGCCTCCCGACGGGAATGGTGGTCCTGACATGACGTTCCGGCACGTCGCCATCGCCACGGTGCTCATCGGCCTGCTGGTGGCTGGTGCGGGATGCACGGTCGGCCGGGTCGGCCTGGTGGACAGTCGGCGGATCCTCACCGAGAGTGCCAAGGCGCTACGCTACCAGAAGGAGCTGGACGATCGCGAGCGGGCCATGGCGGCCGACCTCCAGTTGTTGGCGAACCGGCTGTCCAGGGAAGACCTGGAGGCCCGCCAGCTGCAATACCTGCGGGAACTGCAGGCGCTCCGGGCAGAACTGGAAGAAACCCTCAACCGGGAAGTCCGGGAGGCGATCCAGCAGGTCGTCCGGGCGAAGCGCCTGCGCGGGGTGCTGGTGAAAGGACCGGTGATCTGGACGAGGCCAGGCGCGGCGGTCGACATCACCCAGGACGTGATCGACCGCCTCAAGTAGCGCCGTGCAGGCCCGAGGGGAGCGCCCATGAAGCTCTCGCGACTCGCGGAGCTGTCGCGGGCGGAGCTGGCGGGGGACGGCGAGGTCGAGATCACGGCCGTCTCTGACCTGGAGCATGCCCACCCCCATGCCCTGGTAATGGTGGCCGACGCGCGGCGTCTGCCGGCGGCCGAGGCCTCACCGGCCGGTGCCCTGCTGGTCGGCGCCGGGGCGCCGGCGACGGTGAAGCCCGCGCTGCGGGCCGGCAACCTGCGCGCGGCCTTCGCCCGCGCGCTGGCGGCTCTGGCCCCGCCCACGCCGGTTCGGCCCGGCATCCATCCCACCGCGGTCGTCCACCCTGACGCGCAGGTGGGGCCCGAGGTGACGGTCGGGCCCTGCGTCGTGGTTGAGGCGGGAGCCACGATCGGCGCGCGCACCGTGCTCCATGCCGGAACGACCGTCGGCGCGCGGGTCCGCGTGGGCGCCGACTGCATCCTCTACCCGCACGTGACGCTCTACCCCGACTGCGTGCTCGGCGACCGCGTCATCGTCCACAGCGGCGCCGTCATCGGCAGCGATGGCTTCGGGTATGCCACCGACGAAGGTGTGCACCTCAAGATCCCGCACGTCGGCCGTGTGGTGATCGAGGACGACGTCGAGATCGGCGCCAACACCACCATCGACCGCGCGACGCTGGGTGAGACCCGCATCGGCCGCGGGACGAAGATCGACAATCTCGTCCAGGTGGCCCACAACGTGGTGATCGGCGAAGGGACCGTCATCGCGGCGCTGTGTGGCCTCGCAGGCAGCGTGACGGTGGGGCCCGGTGTGGTGATGGCGGGGCAGGTCGGGATCGGCGATCATGTCACCATCGGTGCCGGGGCGCGGATCCTGGGGCAGGCCGGCGTGACGAAGGACGTGGCGGCGGGCGCCACCGTGTCCGGCTACCCGGCGCGGGACCACCGTCAGGCGCTCCGGCTGGATGCCGCCCTGGCCAGGCTGCCTGAGCTCCTCGAGCGGGTCCGGGCGCTTGAGGCGCGCCTGGACGCGCACGGCCGCCAGCGATGAGACGTCGCGCTCTCTGCGGCGGGCTGCTGATCGCCGCGGTGATCGTGGCGGCGGCCGGCGCGGGACCCGCCACCGCCGCGGGCGAGGTGACCGTGGTGCGGCTCCCCGGCCGGGCCGGCGGGGCGGAACTCCGGGTCCGCGGCCAGGCCGTCGCGCGCCTGCACGGCCCGGACGGGGCGCGGCGGCTCCTGGCGGCGGGGCGGCGCCTGGAGCGTCTGCTTGCGCCGCCCACCACCGTCTCCGCATCCTTCGCGCGCAGGGAGGCGCGGCTGATGGTGGACGGCCACCCGGTGCTTGGGGCCACACGCAGCGATGCGGCCCGCCTGGGGATGAGCGCCGAGACGCTGGTGCGCCGCTGGGCCGACGCGCTGGAGGCAGCACTGGCCGTGCCGCCGATCACGGTGGCGCCGGCCGCACTCGTGCTGTCCCCCGGGCGATCAGCGGTCGCGGCCCTGGCGACCACGGTGTCCGGGCCCGTGGTGCTCGGGTCATTTGACCGCACCGTGGCCGAGGTCAGGCTGGGCCCCGGCGCAGTCCGTGTCCGTGCCCGGCGGGTCGGGAGCACGGTCGTCCCGCTCAGGGTCGGGCCCTACCGCGCGCAACTGGCCGTGGCGGTGCGGCCGCCCGCCGGCGTCATCCCGTCCGAGACCGAGGTCCTGGTGACGGGTGCGCCGGCGACGCCGGATCTCATCCGCGAGGCGGCGGCACGCCGGCTGCAGGAGGTGGTGCGCCGGGATCCAGGCGCTCGGCTCGCCCATGGTGCCATCGAGGTGGACGGTCCGCTCCCGCCAGGAGCGTCGGTCACCGTTCCGGTGGCGGTCGGGCTCCGCAGCCCCTATGCTGGACCGGTGGACGGCACGCTCCGACTGAAGGTGACCAACGTGCCGGTGGAGCCAAGAGACCCCGAGATCCTGCTGGTGAGTAACCGGCCGGAGACCATCGCCGCCAGCGGCCGGCTCTTCCAGGAGACCCTGACGACCGGGAGAGCGGCCCGGCTGCTCTATCATCACCGCAATGGCCCGGGCGACCGCACCCGGGTGATCAAGATCACACTCTCCAACTCCGGGGCCAGCCGGGCCCGCGTCCACTATGCCGCCGGGGTGGCCGGACCGTCGTCAGACCCGCTCCAGATCGGATTCGCGGCGACCGCGCGCTTCCTCGAGGCGTTGCTGGCGGGCCGCGGCTACGTCGTCGAGGTCCCCCCGCAGGGGTCGGCGACGTTTGCCGCGCAGACGCTGGCGCCTGGCGCGCTCGTCTCCGGCATCATGCAGTTCCAGGTCATCGAGGGCGGCCCGGTGGCGCTCACCGTGCACGTCCGGCTGCCCTGGCTGCTGGACGGGACCGTGACCGCCGACCTCGGGCCGTGGGCCTTCCCGCATCCGCGCGGCACCTTCCCTGGCTCGGCCGTCGAGATCGTCCGTGAGGTGCCCGTGCACGCGCCCGCCGCGATCGCCGACCTGGGCGTGGCCTCCGGCCTGCACGACGTGCGCACCGGGGAACCGCTGGTCGGGGACTACGGCGTCCTCTACCGCCTGCGGCTCGTGCTGACCAACCCCACCGATCGAGAGGTGACGGCCGCGCTGGTGGCCACGGCCGCGGGCGGGCTGGCCCGGGGGCTGTTCGTCATCGATGGCGTGCCGACCGACGCGGGCCTGCTGCGCCCCGGCGAAGACCGCGCTCTCGCGTCGTTGGCCGTGGCTCCGCTCGCAGCGCGCGAGGTCGCCGTGCTGACCATGCCGATGGCCGGATCGTTCTATCCGGTGCGCCTGGGGCTGAGGCCGCGATGAAGGACTCCGCGCAGTGTACGATCGCCAGGCCGGTGAGCCTGGCCGGGACCGGCCTCCACACCGGGGCGCCCGCCGTGGTCCGTCTGTCCCCGGCGCCGGTCAATGCGGGGGTCACCTTCCGGCGGCTCGACCTCGCCGATGCGCCGGCGGTGACGGCCTGCCTGGACGAGGTGGTCGCGACCGCGCGCGGCGTGGTCCTGGGCCGCCGGGTGCGCGTCGCCACCGTCGAGCACCTGCTCTCGGCGGCCAGAGGGCTGGGCATCGACAACCTGGCGGTCGAGATCGAAGGAGAGGAACTCCCGTGCGGGGACGGGAGCGCGCAGCTCTTCGTCGAGGCCTTCGACCGCGCCGGCGTGGTGGCGCAGGAGGCGCCCCGACGGCCGATCGTCCTCGATGCCCCGGTGTGGGTGAGCAGCGCCAGCAGCATCATCGTCGCGGTGCCATCGTCGGGGCTGCGGATCACCTACGTGGCCACAGCCGACGGCGCCTCGCTGGCCCCGCAGATCGCCGAGTTCCAGGAGGGCGTGGACAGTTACGCCCGCGCCATCGCGCCGGCCCGGACCTGGGGGTTGGCGGCCGAGGTGGAGGCCCTGCGGGCTCGCGGTCTGGCGCGGGGCGCCTCGCTGGCGACGACCCTGGTCATCGGGCCGCATGGCTTCATGAACGAACCGCGCTTCCCCAACGAGATGGCGCGGCACAAGATCCTGGACGCGGTGGGCGACCTGGCCCTGCTGGGCCGGCCGCTGTGCGCGCATATCGTGGCGGTCCGCGCGGGGCACGGGCTCCACGTGGCGCTGGCGAACCAGATCGCCCGGAGGCTGTCCGCGTGAAGGGGACCAGGCCCGTCATCCATCCCACCGCGGTCGTCGACCCCACCGTCGAACTCGGCGAGGGGGTCGAGATCGGGCCCTATGCGGTCATCGGCCCCAACACCATCATCGGGGACGGCACCGTCGTCGGGCCGCACGCGGTCATCTACGGCGACGTCACGCTGGGCCGGGAGAACCGTCTCGCCGCCCACGTCGTCATCGGCGGGCGGCCGCAGGACCTGGCCTACCGGGGCGAGCGGACGCGCGTCGTCGTCGGCGACCGCAACCTCTTCAGCGAGTTCACCAGCGTGGACCGCGCCACCGGTGAGGGCGGCGAGACGCGAATCGGGAACGGGACCTACATCATGTCCTTCTCGAAGATCAGTCACAACTGCTGGATCGGCGATGGCGCCATCATCGTCAGCGGCGTGCAACTCGGCGGGTGGGTGCGCGTGGAGGACCACGTCTACGTCGGCGGCGTCTCGGGCGCGCACCAGTATGTGCACCTCGGTCGCCTGGCCATGGTGGCCGGCCACACCGGCGTCCGCCAAGATGTCCCGCCCTACGTGATGGTCGCCGGGTTCACCGCCAGGGCTGTGGGGCTGAATCAGGTGGGCCTGGAGCGCCACGGCATCCCGCCCGCCGACCGAGAGGCCCTGCGGCGGGCCTTCCGGATCTTCTTCCGCTCCGGGCTGTCCATGGACGCGGCCCTGGAGGCCCTCGAGGAGATCGCCCAGGGAAGCGGGCCGGTCCGGGACTTCCTGACGTTTGTGCGCTCGGCGCGGGAACGCAAACGGGGGATCGTGCGATGGCGGAGCGAGACGGCGCCGTAGGCCTCCTGGCCGGCGTGGGGACATTCCCGGAGGTGATCGCCCGCGCGGTGAAGTGCGCCGGCCGGGCCCTGGTCTGCGTCCAGGTCGCGGGCGACTCCCCCGCGCTCTACGCGCTGGCCGATCACTACTGGCGGTGCACGCCGGGGGCGCTCGGTGAAGTCCTGGGCACGCTGCAGGCCCACCGCGTCCAGGAAGTCCTGGTGGCGGGCCGCTTCTCGCGGGCCGACCTGCTGGGCGCCGGCGACGCCGTGCGCGACGCCGTCATGGCGCGGCAGGCCGACCGGCGCGACATCCCGCTCCTGGAGAGCCTGGCCGCCCTGCTCGCCGAGCAGGGGATCGTCCTGGTGGACCAGACGCGCTTCGTGGGCGACCTGCTGGCGCCCCCCGGGGTGCTGACGGCGAGGCCGCCCACGCCGGAGGAGGAGGCCGATCTGGCTTTCGGCCGGACCGTCGCCCGGCGCCTCGCGGATCTGGACGTGGGACAGACCGTCGTCCTGCGCCGCGGCATCATCCTGGCCGTGGAAGCCGCGGAGGGCACCGATGCCACGATCCGCCGCGGCGGCGCCATGGCGCCGGAGACCGTCGTGGTGAAGGTGAGCCGGAACAACCAGGATCCGAGGTTCGACATCCCCGCCGTCGGTCCGGATACCATCGCGGCGATGCGGGAGGCGGCCGCCAGGGTGCTGGGCATCGACGCCCGCCGCACCCTGCTGCTGCACCGGACCCGCATGCTCGCCGAGGCCGACGCGGCGGAGATCACGGTGGTCGCGGCCGACGTCCCGCCGCTGGGCCATCCGGTCCATGCCCACCCTTGAGCCGGGTCGGGCCGCAGGGCGCGTGTTCATCGTCGCCGGCGAGGTCTCGGGTGATCTCCACGGCGCGGCCCTGGCGCGGGAGTTGCGCGCGCTGGCCCCGGATCTCCGGCTCGAGGGGATCGGGGGACTGCAAATGGCGGCCGCGGGCGTCCGCCTGGTGGAGGACAGCAGCACCTGGGGCCTGATGGGATGGGCTGAGGCTGTCCCTCACATGCGGGCGTTCCTGCGGCGGCTCGATGCCGCCGCCTCCCGGCTGCTGGCCGATCCGCCGGACGTGCTGGTGCCGGTGGACTTCCCGGGGTTCAACCTGCGGCTGCTGGAGCGCCTGCGGGGCCGCATCCCTGCCGTGTACTATGTGCCGCCGATGGTCTCGGTCCGGCGCGGCCGCCGGGCCGCCAGGGTCGCCGCCCTGGGCGCCCGGCTGCTCGCCATCTTTCCCTTCGAGGCGGAGGCCTACCGCGCCGCCGGGGCCGACGTCACCTTCGTGGGCCATCCGGCCATGGATCTGGTGGACGGGCTCGAACCGGCCGAGCGCGTGCGGGCGCGCCTGGGCATTCCGCCCGACGGGCCTGTCCTGGGCCTGTTGCCCGGCAGCCGCCGGCAGGAACTCGACGCGCTCTTGGACCTCATGCTGGAAGCCGCGCGGCGGGTGCGCGCCGCGCACCCCCACCTGGTGATCCTGCTGGCGGTGGCCTCCCCCATCTTCCGCGACCGCATCGGGGAGGCGGTGGCGGCCTCGCGCCTGCCGGTGATCCTTGCAGACGGCGCCCGTGAGGTCATGCAGGTCAGCACCGTGCTGCTCCTGGCCTCCGGCACCGCGGCCGTCGAAGCCATGGTGCTCGGCGTCCCCATGGTCGCCGTCTACCGCGGGTCCTGGGTCTCCTGGATGATCGCGAACCTGGTGGTGGCGCCGCGCTGGGGCACGATCCCCAACATCATGGCCCGGGCCGAGGTGGTCCCCGAACTGTTGCAGGCGCGGGCCAGCGCCAGGATGATGAGCGCGGAGGTCCGTCGGCTGCTCCTGCAGCCCGAGGCCCGGGACGCCATGCGCGCGCGCCTGCTCGATCTCGCCTCAGCCCTGGGTCCGCCCGGCGCCGCGCGCCGCGCTGCGGCCGAGGTGCTGGCGGCGCTGGGCCGCCCGACCTTGAAGGTCGAATCGGCCGTCCAGTAAGATGAGGCGGGCGTTCGGGGAGGCGCACCCCATGGCCGGCGGCAGGCGGTGGATCTGGATCGGACTGATCATGGCGCTGGTGCCGCTCGGCCTCTGGGTCCTGTTGGGATCGCCCGGCCCGGTCCCGTCCCGGCCCGGGGCCGGAGCCGGTCCGGGCGGCGGCCCCGCCCCGCCGGCGCCGCAGGCAACCCCGGCGCCGATCCCCCCGGTCCAGGTCGAGCGGAGCGCGATCTCGACCGTCGACCCGCAGGGCCGACGGCAGTGGGAGATCCGCGCGGCCACCATCTCGGTGGACGGCGTGGCCGGCACCGCCCAGTTGACGGCGGTCGAGGGCGCGTTCTTCCAGGCAGGCGCCATGGCGGTGACCTTCACGGCGCCCCGGGGGACGTTCTACATCGCCACGCGGAACGTGACGCTGGCCGGCGGCGTGTTCGCCAGGAGCGCGACCGGAAGGACGCTGGAGGCCGACGTGGTCCGCTGGTACCCCAGGATCCGGCAGGTCGAGGCCACCGGCTCGGTGGTCCTCCGCCAGCAGGGGATCGTGGTCCGGGCCGACCATCTGACCGCGGACGTGGCGCTCCAGCGCACCAAACTCGACGGGAACATCCGTGTCGAGGTCGCGGAGTAGCGCAGTCCGGTCCGCGGTGGCGCTGGCCGTCCTCGGGGTGTGGATCCTGGCGAGGGGCGGCCCCGCCGGTAGCCAGCCGGCTCTGCCCATCGAGGTCACCGGCGCGACCTTCCTGGAATACGACGATCGGACCGGTCAACTGCGGGCCGAGGGCGCGCCGGTGGTCGTCACCCGCGGCCGCACGACCCTGCGCGCGCCGCGCGTCCGCTACGATGCCCGGACGCAGGTGGCGCTCGCCACCGGCGGTGTGACCGTGGAGGAGCCGGCGCTCGCGGTGCGCGCGGAGGAGGCCGAGTTCCGCTTCGCCGACGACCGGTTCCGCGCCTGGGGCCAGGTGGTCGTCCGGAGCCGTCGGGACGATCAGACCACCACGCTTTCCGCGCCCCAGATGGAAGGCTCGCTGCAGACGCGGCGCTTCGCCGCCTCCGGCGGGGTGGCGGTGGATCGCGGCGAGTGGCGTGTGCGAGGCCGTTGGCTCGACTACGACGACGGGACCGGCGTGGCGGTGGTGACCGGAGATCCCGAGGCGCGCTTCGGGGAGGCGACCATGACCGCAGGGGTCATCCGGTTCAACGTGCGCGACGAGACCGCGTCCGGCGAGGGCGGCGTGTGGCTGCGCCGCGGCGAGTTGGAGGGCCGCGCGGCGCGCGCAGACGTCGCCGGACGCGAGGGCCGCGCCGTGCTCTCGGGCGGCGCGCGGGTGGACCGCGGGGCGGATCGGTTGACCGCTGAGGTCATTGAGGTGGACCTGGACGGTTCGCGCGCGACAGCCCGCGGCCGATCGCGGCTCGTGGTCGTGCCGCGGTAGGAGCCTGCCGTGCTGGCCGCCAAGGGACTCTACAAGCGCTTCGGGGCCCGGACCGTGGTGGACGGCGTGGATCTCAGCGTGGAGCGCCGGGAGATCCTGGGCCTGCTGGGCCCCAACGGCGCCGGGAAGACCACCACCTTCTACATGATCGTCGGATTGATTCGCCCTGATGGAGGCGATGTGTGGCTCGACGATGAACCCATCACCCATCTCCCGGTGCACCTGCGCGCGCGGCGCGGCATCGGCTACCTCAGCCAGGAACCCTCGGTCTTCCGGGGGCTGACCGTCCAGCAGAACATCGAAGCCGTCCTGGAAGGCACACCGCTGTCGCCCCGGGAGCGGGCGGCGACGGTCGGCGCGCTGCTGGAGGAGTTCGACCTGGTGGGTCTCCGTGCCCAACTGGGCGCGACGTTGTCTGGCGGCGAACGGCGGCGGGTGGAGATCGCCCGGGTCCTGGCGCTGAACCCGTCGTACATGCTGCTGGACGAACCGTTCACCGGCGTCGATCCCAAGTCGGTGGCCGAGATCCAGGAAGTGGTGGTCCGCCTGCGCGAACGGGGTCTGGGCGTCGTCATCACCGACCACAACGTGCGCGACACGCTGGCGATCACCGACCGCGCGGAGATCATCCACGAGGGCCGCATCCTGTTCGCCGGGACATCCGAGGAGATCATGGCCAGCGAAGACGCCCGGCGCTTCTACCTGGGGGAGCGGTTCCGCCTCTAGTCCCATGCGGCAGATCGACCGCTACATCCTGCGCGAGGTCGGAGGGATCTTCGTCTTCGGGGCCGCCGTCTTCACCACGCTGCTGATGGTCAACCACCTGTTCTTCCTGGCGCGCCTGGCGGCCGAGGCCGGCATCCCGATCCGCACCAGCCTCCTCCTGCTGGTGCTCCGGGTCCCCTACATGGCCGCCTACGGCCTGCCCATGGCCATGCTGCTGGCCACGCTGATGGCCTTTGGCCGCCTCTCCGACCGGAACGAGATCATCGCGCTGCGGACCTCGGGATGGAGCCTGGGACGCATCGCCCTGCCCGTGCTGGTCGCGGGGGCGGTGGTGACCGCGATCTCGCTGGCGGTGACCGAATACGTCGTGCCGCCGTCCGAGACGCGCTACCGCGACCTCCTGGCGGAGGTGCTCCGGTCGCCCACCCGTCAGGTCCAGGAGCACGTGTTGTTCCGCGAGCCGATCGACGGCGTCGAGTCGGTGTTCTACGCGCGGGCGCTGGACACCCGCGACAGCACCATGTCGGGGGTCGTCATCACGCAGTTCCAGCACGATCGCCCGGTCCGCCTCATCGAGGCCGCGCGGGCCCGCTTCGGGACCGAGGGGTGGGTGCTGCAGGATGGCACCATCTACCTGCTGGGTTCAGGCGGCGGGGTCACCACGCGGTTTGCGAGCATGAGGGTCGCGCTCCAGCGCACCCCGCGGCAGGCGGCGGCGCCGCG